>JBJEOO010000303.1:0-4861 GCA_051880755.1 Hominenteromicrobium sp. | reverse complement strand
TATCCATTCTTCCCTTGCAAGGAAAAATCCGGTATATTGAGGACAGAAAAGAAAAAAGGATGGGATGGGTATGAATGAAAAGAGATTGACAACCGGCACGCCGTGGCGTGCTGTCCTGCGTTTTGCCCTGCCGTTAATGGCGGCCAATGTCCTTCAGCAGCTCTATAATACGGTGGATACCCTCGTAGTCGGCAATTTTGAATCACAGACGGCGCTTTCGGCGGTCGGCTCGTGTGCGTATCTGACCATGCTGTATCTGGCGGTTGCCACCGGCTTTTCACTTGGCGCGGGCGTGCTGGTTGCGCAGCGCTTCGGTGCGGGAGACGAAAAGGGCATGCGCCGGCATGCGGGCACGGCGGTGATCCTGCTCCTTGCGATGGGTGCAGGCATGACCGTTTTCGCGCTGCTGACGGGCAGCTTGTGCCTGCAGTATTTGATCTCCGTGCCGGCAAGCGTTTTCGGCTCGGCGGTGCGGTATATCCACATCTACGCGCTCGGCCTGATTTTCCAGTTCGGCTACAATGTGGTTGCCGCGATTCTGCGTGCGGTCGGCGACAGCAAATCCTCCCTGTATTTCCTCGCGACAGCCTCCGCGCTCAATATCCTGCTTGACCTCCTGTTTGTGGGCGCTTTGCGATGGGGTGTGACCGGCGCCGCACTGGCCACAACACTCTCCCAGCTTGTCAGCATGCTCGTCTGCTTTGCGTACATGTTCAGAAAGTATCCGCAGTTTCGGCCGGCCCGGGAAACATGGCGCTGGGACGGACAGATTATCGCGCGCATCCTGAAAACCGGCCTTCCGATGGCTGTGCAGACCATGATTGTCTCCTGCGGCTTCATGCTGCTGCAGCGTCTTGTAAATTCTTTCGGAGAGATGATGACGGCGTCGTATACCGTGGCATGCCGCTTGGAATGCTATATGCTGGTGCCCTTCAGTTCTCTTGCCAGCGCCATGGCCACATATTCCGGGCAGAATTTCGGCGCGGGCGAGATGAAGCGGCTTACCTGCGGCGTCAGACAGACCGTGGGGATGACGCTGATCCTTGCGGTCATGATCGGCGTGCCGGGCTATATTTTTGCGCCGCAGATGGTCGGCTGGTTCGGCTTGGATGGTCAGGCGGCCCAGTACAGCCTTTCGCATGTTCGGCTCGTCGCGTTCGATCTTCTGCTGTGCGCGCTGTATCAGCCGCTTGTCGGGCTGTATCAGGGTATCGGGAAAGGCGTCGTATCGGCCGTTTTGTACGGCATCGAGCTGACCGGCCGTATTGTGTTCGCCTACGCACTTTCCGGCGTGATCGGTCCGGCGTGTGCGTGGTGGGGCGAGCCGTTCGCGTGGATCGCCGTTATCCTGACGGCTTATCTGTATTTCTTTTTTGGAAACTGGAAAAAAGCCATATCTTCGGATTGTATCCGCCGGCAGTAGAGTATCAGCCGGCGGCCGGCCGTTCCCTGCGGCTTCTGCCCGGCTGTATACCTTGACAAAACCGCCGCAAGGGACTATCATAGTCTAAATGGATCTGAGTCCGAAATTTGTGAGAAAGAAGTTGTAAAGTATGAGTGAAAATTGTACGCATGACTGCTCGAGCTGCGGTGAGAACTGCGCTTCCCGCCAGCAGCCGGAAAGCCTTCTTGCGCCCATGAATAAGATGAGTCATGTCAAGAAGGTGATCGGTGTCGTGAGCGGCAAGGGCGGCGTCGGCAAGAGCCTCGTCACCTCCATGCTCGCCGTCACAATGCAGCGCCGTGACCTCAAGACCGCGATTCTGGATGCGGATATTACCGGCCCGTCAATCCCGAAATGCTTCGGCATTCATGAAAAGGCGCAGGGCTGCGAGGACGGTCTTTTCCCGGTCACAACAAAGAGCGGCATTGAAATGATGAGCATCAACCTGCTGCTTGAGGAGGAAACCTCTCCGGTTGTATGGCGCGGTCCGGTTGTTGCGGGCGTCATCAAGCAGTTCTGGAGCGACGTGATCTGGAACGAGGTCGACTGCATGTTTGTCGATCTTCCGCCGGGAACCGGAGACGCACCGCTGACGGTGTTCCAGTCCATCCCGCTCGACGGCATCATCATTGTGACGTCTCCGCAGGAGCTTGTTTCGATGATCGTTTCCAAAGCGGTGGAAATGGCAAAGCTGATGAATATCCCCGTGCTGGGCCTGATCGAGAATTACAGCTACGTCAAGTGCCCGTGCTGCGGCGAGCCGTTCAAGGTATACGGCGAGAGCCACATCGACGAGGTTGCGGCGAAGTACGGCCTCAAGGTTCTGGGCAAGCTGCCGCTTGATCCGCAGATCGCGTCCCTGTGCGACCGCGGTGTTATTGAGCTGTATGAGGGTGACTGGCTCGAAGCGGCTGCGGATGCGGTGGAAGCGGCGCACCGATAATTTTCGAAAAAAAACAGTTGACAACGCGGGAAAAAACGAGTATGATACTCGTTAGTAACAAGTTGATATTCCAAAAGCGATGACGAAGACGGCACGGTTTCTTTTGTTTCAGAGAGTCGGCGGCTGCTGTGAGCCGATACAGAAAATCCGAATGCCCATCCCTTCCGAGCTGAAAGCCCCAAAGCTTTAACGCGAGTAGGCGCTTTCCGAGACATGCTGCGTCAGTGCATAGGGCTTCATGTGAGCCTGAAGAGTGGTTCCGGATTTCAGGAGCAATTTGAGTGGTACCGCGGATTTATACTCCGTCTCAAAGCGATTTGAGACGGAGTTTTTTTATGGCCGCTGGGGATCCGCTTCGCCTTTGGAGAACAATACAGGAAAGGAATGAAATCAATTGGCAAACGAAACACAGACACCCGTAACCGAAAAAACCGATCTGAAGACCCAACTTGCGGAGGTGGCCGAGCGTATTCGCACCATGCGCGAGATCATGGGTCTTTCCGAGGAGGAAATGGCACAGCGAACCGGCGTATCGGTTGAAGATTACAGAAAGTATGAGCTGGGCGAAAGCGATTTCAGCTTTACCTTTATCTTTAAATGCGCGGAGCGCTTCGGCATTGACCCGACGGATCTGATCAAGGGTGTAAGCCCGACGCTGTCCACCTATACGATTTCCCGCCGCGGCGAGGGCCTGCCCATCACACGCCGTCACGGCTTCAAATATCTCAACCTCGCGCCGCTTTTCAAGCAGAAAACGGCGGAGCCGTTCTATGTCACCATGCCGTACAACGAGGCGGAGCAGAATGTTGCCATCAAGCTGTCCACCCATCAGGGTCAGGAGCTGGATATCGTTGTCAAGGGCAAAATGCGCATTCAGGTCGGCTCCCATATTGAGGAGCTCGGCGAGGGCGATACCATCTACTATAACAGCGGAACCCCGCACGGCATGATCGCCGTGGACGGTGCGGACTGCGAGTTTTACGCCATCGTAATGCGTCCGGGCGAGGAAATGAAGCCCGAAAAGGATAAGTTTGAAGGACTCGTCAAGGCGAGACTGGCCCGCAGCGAGCGCGAGACCGTTTCCAGTCCCTTCGTTCACACGGAGCTTGACGAAAACGGCATCCTGAAGACCATAGAATTCACAAACGAAGAAAAATTCAACTTCGCTTTCGACATTGTGGATAAGCTTGCGGAAAAGAATCCGGACAAGCTCGCGATGCTGTGGGTTTCCAAGAATCACGAGGAGCGCCGCTTCACGTTTGACGACATGAAGCGCATGTCCAACAAGACCGCCAATTACTTCAAGTCTCTCGGCATCGGTCGCGGCGACCGCGTCATGCTGGTGCTCAAGCGCCACTACCAGTTCTGGTTCTCCATCCTTGCGCTGCATAAGCTCGGCGCAATCGTCATCCCGGCGACCAACCTGCTGATGGAGCACGACTTCGATTACCGCTTCAAGGCGGCGGGCGTCAAGGCACTCGTCTGCACCTCGGACGGCCATGTGGCGGAGGAAGCCTACCGCGCGGCACAGAACTGCGAGACGGTCGAGTACCTGATGATGGCGAACGGCGCGCGCGAGGGCTGGCTCGATTTCGACGCCGAGATCGAGAAGCAGAGCGATGTGTTTGAGCGCACGGCGGACACCGCCTGCGGCAGCGACCCCATGCTGATGTTCTTCACCTCCGGCACAACGGGCTACCCGAAGATCGCCGAGCACAACTACAAATACGCGCTCGGTCACTATATCACCGCACGTTATTGGCATTATGTCAACCCGGACGGACTCCATTTCACAATCTCCGATACGGGCTGGGGCAAAGCGCTCTGGGGCAAGCTGTACGGCCAGTGGATGTGCGAGGCGGCAATCTTCACCTATGATTTCGATAAGTTCGACGCGCACGACATCCTGCCGATGTTCAAGCAGTACAACATCACCACCTTCTGCGCACCGCCGACGATGTACCGCTTCTTCATCAAGGAAGATCTCTCCAAGTACGACCTGTCCTCCATCGAGTACAGCACAACCGCCGGCGAGGCGCTGAACCCGGAGGTCTTTGAACAGTGGAAGCGCGCGACCGGCCTCTCCATCTATGAGGGCTTCGGACAGACCGAAACGACGCTTTCCATCTACAATCCGGTCGGCTCCGTGCCGAAGAGCGGCTCCATGGGCATCCCCAGCCCGCTGTATGATGTGGATCTCATCCTGCCAGACGGAACGCCTGCACCGGTCGGCGAGACGGGCGAAATCGTTATCCGCACCGATAAAAAGACGCCCTGCGGCCTGTTCATGGGCTATTACCGCGACGAAGAAAAGACACGCGAAGCGTGGAGCGACGGCGTTTACCACACGGGCGACACCGCGTGGCGCGACGAGGACGGCTACTTCTTCTATGTGGGCCGTACGGACGATGTCATCAAATCCTCCGGCTACCGCATCGGGCCGTTCGAGATCGAATCCGTCATCATGGAGCTGC
>JBJEOO010000302.1:0-4896 GCA_051880755.1 Hominenteromicrobium sp. | reverse complement strand
GAAAATCGCGGATTCCAATCTGCGCTCCATGGATTACCGCGCGGCGCAGATTGAAGAAAGCCTGGAATCCGTGAATGATTTTTTTGCCGGCATGATGGCGTCCAGCGTAGATTTCCGCACGCTGTCCGGCGGCACGTCGCAGCTGAACGCGCATCTCGCGTCCTATGCCCTGTTCAACCAGCTCAAAACGGCGATGTCCGCGTATGAGTATGTCGGCGCGTTTTTCATTTACAGTGTGCCGAGCCGCACGGAACGCGATATGTTTGCCGGCTCATTTGATTATGAAGAGAAAACCGCGATCCGCGCGTTTGTCCGGGAGGCGGTTGCGGCGGATGCCTATACATACCGGATGGAATGGCGGCATGCCGAAATCGGCGGGGCGTCGTATCTGTTCCGCTTTTACGGCGGACGCGGCACCTATCTGGTGGCGATGGTGCCGCTGGCGCAGCTGGGGGATACCAGCGTGCTGCATCTGGAAAGCGAGGCGGTGATGCTCTTTGCCGACGAGCAGAACCGGCCGCTGACGGCGCAGAATTTCGTGGAGACGAACGGCATCAGTCTGGACGGCGATTACAGCCGGTATTTCATTTCGGGCAAGGGCAGGCGGTACATGGTGGTCGGCCGTCCGCTGGCTCACACCGACTGCCGCGCGGTGCTTGCGGTGAGTGAATCCGGATTCTTCGGCTCGCTGAATGTATGGCAGGCCGCCTTGTTCCTGACCTCCATTCTGGCGCTGGTGCTGATCCCCGTCATCCAGCTTCGTCTGACGCGTTCCATCTCGGAGCCGGTCGATCAGATCCGCGGCACCATGGAACAGATCCGTGCGGGCAAGCTGGACGCCAAGGCGCAGAACGAGACGAATATCCGCGAATTCCGCGAGATGAACGAGACGTTCAACACGATGATGGCGCAGATCAAGGATCTGAAAATCGAATCGTACGAGCATGAGATTGAGACACAGAAGGCGCAGCTCCGCTACCTGCAGCTGCAGATCCGCCCGCATTTTTTCCTGAACTGTCTCAAGAGCCTGTATGCGCTGGCGGAGTCGGGAAAATACGACCGGATTCAGAAAATGATTCTCGAGTTTTCCAAGCATATCCGGTATATTTTTACGGACAGCATGGATTTTGTGCCGCTTTCGCGGGAGCTTGACCACATCCGGAATTATATTGAAATGCAGGGCGGTTTCTCGCAGTATCCGCCGATCTGCCGGATCGACGCGGATCCCCTTCTGCTCGATCTGCCGATTCCGCCGCTTTCCCTGCAGACCTTTGTGGAAAATTCCGTCAAGCACGATACGTCGCCGGACCACGCGCTGGAAATCGATGTGCGCGCTTCGATTCTGCGCAGCGGCGCCGATACCTTTGCCGACCTGACGGTGGCGGATAACGGCAGCGGCTTTCCGGAGAACGTCATTCAGGAAATCAACGATCCGGACAGTCCGCTTTATGCGCAGAATCACGTCGGCATCAACAACATCAAGAAGCGCATGAGCCTGATTTACGGAGACAGCGTGCTCTATGCGTTCTTTAACCGGGATACCGGTTCCGTTTCGGAAATCTTCATTCCGATTGATCTGGAAGAACTCCGGAAAAAGCATGCGGAGCAGAACGGCTCGCCCGAAGAGGAAAATGAAGAAGGGAGGCAGAATTCATGAACGTTTTGATTGTGGATGATCAGCCGGAGGTTGTGGAAAGCATGGTTTCCGGCGTCAATTGGGCGCGTATTCAGGTGGAAAATGTCTATAAGGCGTACAGCGTCAAGGAGGCGCAGGGCATTTTTGAGCGTGAGCGCATCGACGTTCTGCTGTGCGACATCGAAATGCCGCCGACGAACGGATTCGTTCTGCTGCGCTGGGTGCAGGAGCGGTTTTCCGGCGTCGTGTGCATTTTCCTGACCGCGCACGCGGAATTCGAGTATGCTCAGGAGGCTGTAAAGCTCGGCAGCTTTGACTATATTCTGCAGCCTGCGCCGTATACGGAGATTGAAGCAGCGGTGGAGCGCGCTGCGGGCAAGGTGCGCGAGGCGGAGAATCAGCGCCGGTACAGCGCTTATGTGCAGTATCGCGGAGAGAATACGGAAACGCAGACGGATGACAGCGAGCAGACGCCCGTGCGCCGCGCGATGGATTACATCCGCCGCAACATCGACCGCGATCTCAGCCGGGCGGATATCGCCGAAGCGATCTATCTGAATCCGGAGTATCTTTCGCGGCTGTTCAAGCGGGAAACCGGCTCATCGCTGAACGACTATATCATCACGGAGAAGATGCGCGCCGCGCAGGCGCTGCTCAGCGATACGAATATCCCGGTCAGTATCATCGCGACCAAGGTGGGGTATTCCAATTTCTCGTATTTCTCGCAGGTTTTCAAGAAATACACCGGCCTGTCCCCGCTCGAATACCGCACGGCAAAGCGGCGGTCCAAATTGTGAAAGATATATGAATGCATGAAAGACAGATACAGCAACTTGCACAATGAAAAGAAGGCGTCCGAAAAGTCGCCTTCTTTTTTACGGAAATTTGCAAGTTAATTTTAATTAACTTGCAAATTTAGCGAAAACAAGTCACATTTTAAACATTCGAGGTCACGAATTTTACAGAAATCCGGCGGAAAATCTGTTATTCTATATCTGTTAAATCACAATCCCCGCAGTGGATTTACACGCCGGGGAAAATGAAAAGTACGAAAGGAAGTAAAGAAAATGGCAAAGAGAATTCTGGCAGTGCTCCTCGCAGCAATGCTGACCCTCTCGCTGGCAGCCTGCGGCAACGGCGGCTCCGGCAGCACCGCTTCTGAGTCTTCCGCCACCGAGACCTCCGAGAGCGGCGAAAGCAGCACAGAGGAATCCAGTGCGGCAGAGGAAGACCTCAGAGAGCCCGAACTTGTCACCCTCGATATCGTGACGATGGCTTCCGGTAAGGAAGAAAGCGGCATCGCTCAGGTTGAGGAAGCGATGAACGCGATCCTCGAAGAGAAGTTCAATGTTAACGTAAACCTCACCTTCCTCCCGTTCGGCAGCTATGCGGAGCAGACCACCCTGATGCTCTCCTCCGGTGAAGGCGTTGACCTCATGGCGGTTTACATGGTTCCGTACGCATCCTGCGCAACCTCCGGTCAGCTCTATCCGATGGACGATCTGATCGAGAAGTACGGCCAGGGCATCATTGAGCAGCTCGGCTGGGATAAGATCAACTGCGGCCGTGTCGACGGCGAGCTGTTCGGCCTTACACAGGGCCGTGACCTTGCGGCTTCCGAGGGCTTTGCTTACAGCCTGGAGATGGCTGAGCGCAACAACCTCGACATGGAGTCCATCACAACGCTGGAAGAGCTCCATGACGCGCTCAAGGTTATCAAGGAAAACGAAGAGAATGTCTGGCCGGTCGCGGTTTCCGCAGGCGAGAACATCCGCAACTGGGGCTGGGATCCGCTGGGCGACCAGATGATCAACCTCGGTGTTCTGACCGATATGGCACAGGATACCACAGTTGTCAACCTCTATGAGTCTGAGCAGTATAAGAACCTTGCTACAACCATGTACAACTGGATGCAGGAAGGCCTCATTCAGGCTGACGCCGTCAACACAACCGAGACTTCCTCCACGCTGATGGAAGCCGGCACGGCGTTCGGTTACTTCACAAACCTCAAGCCGTATTATGCGGAAGAGAACAACCCGAACCTCCAGTACAAGATCGGCACCATTGAGCTTGTTGAAGGTCTTGCAACAACAGACCGCGTTACGATGGGTCTCTGGTCCATCGCCGGTTCCACCGAGCATCCGGAAGCTGCGATGAAGGTTCTCAACGAGCTGTACACCAATCCGGAGCTCAGCAACCTGTACATGTACGGTGTTGAGGGCGTCCACTATCAGGTCGTTGAAGCGGGCGTTGTCACAAACGGTCAGGACGTCATCAACTATCTGGACGGCCTTGATGCAACCACCACCACCTACAGAAAGTCCGGCACATGGCTGATGCCGAACCAGTTCATCGGCGACATCTGGGGCACCGACCTCCCGCTCGATTACTGGGATGCAACGAATGACTTCAACAACAACTCTCTGAAGTCCAAGGCTTACGGCTTCTCCTTCGACGCCACCAAGACGGCGAACGAGATCACCGCCTGCACGAACGTCGTCAACAAGTACCACAAGGCACTTCTCTGCGGCGCTCTGGATCCGGAAGAGACCCTGCCGAAGTTCAATCAGGAGCTTAAGGATGCCGGCATCGATGTCATCATCACAGAGAAGCAGGCACAGCTCGACGCTTGGCTCGCAGAGCAGGCGTAAGCTCTACCGGTTATATACCTTGCTTTACACTTAAATGGATCCGTGTTCCTTTTCCCGAAAGGGGAAAGGACATGGGTCTGCGCAGAAGGTCAGCCCCCTCTGTGCAGACCCATGTTCTTTCGGAACAATAAAAAATGACTGAAAGGGGTTTTCCAAACCATGTCGACCAAATCCGCGGCGCTGGAGAAGGAAATGCAGGTGCGCACAAGAAAGCCGAACAAGTGGCTGCGCTTCTACCGCTGTCTTCCGCTGTACCTGATGTTCCTGCCGGGCGCTCTGTACCTGCTGATGGACAAGTACATCCCGATGACCGGCCTGATCATCGCCTTCAAGAAGGTCAACTGGCGTAAAGGCATTCTGGCCAGCGACTGGGTGGGCCTCAGCAACTTTACGTACCTGTTCAAGACAAAGGACGCCTTCAACATCACGCGCAACACGCTGCTGTACAATCTGGCCTTCATTGTGCTGGGCACCGTCATTGCGATTACGATTGCGATCCTGCTCAACGAGATCACCAGCAAGAAGATGAAGCAGGTCTATCAGACCGTTATCCTGCTGCCGTATCTGATCTCCATTGTCGTTGTCAGCTACCTCGTGTTTGCCCTGCTC
>JBJEOO010000301.1:0-4946 GCA_051880755.1 Hominenteromicrobium sp. | reverse complement strand
GACAATCTGTACCGCCGGGGCGTTCAGGGATTCCGTCAGCGCCTGATCCACATTGACCGTTTCGGCGTACGTTCCGCTGAAGTTGCTCGGGCCGGGCTTGCCTTCGCCGAAATAGTTCGGGAGCGGTTCATCCTTGACGACCGAGCCGTATGTGATCAGATTGTTCTCAATGGCCGGCGCATAGACGCCGATCGGCTTGATCGACGAACCGGGCTGATTCGTGGCCGTGGACACATTGTTCCAGCCGCGGTTTTCCTTTTTCTCGATATAATTGCCCTCGGAATCCACCTTGTTGGAATTGACGGCGAGAATGCGGCCGTCGTATTCCATCAGACAGGCGCCGGACCAGATCACGCTGTCCTCCGTAAATTCCGACCAGTTATACCGCAGGAAGCTTTCAAAGCTCTCCTGCATGGGCACATACTGCGCGGAGTAAATCTTCAGGCCGCCGTTGTAGATCATGTCAATCGCTTTGTCCTCGCTGAGGTTGGAATACTCCATCAGCAGGTTCTTCGCGTCTTCAAATGTCTCCTCGTCGTACCAGTTCCAGACATCGTCGAGCGAGGTGTCCTGATCCTCGCTGCTTTCCTCATCCTCGTCGGAAATATCCGCGTCAAAATCAACGCCGCGCAGCTTCAGATTGGCGGACTGCTCCATGGCCTCATCATATTCGGCCTTGGTAATCAGCCCCTGCTTGAACATCTCCGAAATGACCAGCTCGCGGCGCTCGCGGTTTGCCTCCGGGTGGTAGAAAACGCACAGAGCCGAAGGGTTCTGCGTTGTGGCCGCAATCGTTGCGCACTCCGCAATGTTGCATTCCCAGATATCCTTGCCAAAATAGCCCTTTGCCGCGGCCTGCACGCCGTAATAGCCGTTGCCGTAATTGACGAGATTCAGGTAAGCTTCCAGAATCTCATCCTTGGTATATTTCTTTTCCAGGTTCAGCGCCATGAAAATTTCCTTGACTTTTCGCGTGATGCTGACCTGATTTTCACCCGTCAGGTTCTTGATCAGCTGCTGCGTGATGGTCGAGCCGCCCGCCGTGCTGGTGCCGGTTGCAAGGCCGTACACCGCATTCAGCGTCGTGCGCCAGTCCACGCCCTTGTGCTCATAAAAGCGCTTATCCTCAATGGCAATCATCGCGTCCTTCATGATCTGCGGGATCTGCGTGAAATCGACGCGCGTGCGGATTTCCGTGGAGTTATAGCGCATGTGCTCCGTCCAGTTTGCCGTATCCACACTGTCAATATGCAGGGAATCCGCAACGTAAACAAAGCTGGACTCCTTGAGCTTGAACGACGAAAGGCTGGAGCTCATCTCCGTGTCATGATAGCTCCAAATGACGGACAGCACACTGAACATCACAAGGCAGCCGGAAACGATGCCGATGATGAGCACCGTTTTGAACAGCTTCCAGATCATGGAAAGCAGCGTCTGCGCCGTAGCACCCGCGGAGCGCGCCATCTCGCCGTCCGTGCGGCCCATGGGCCTGCCGGTGATCTGCGTGGTGTTGTACTTGTTGATATCCTCTTTATTCAGCACAATGAACCTCCTGAAATCATTTCGGTGCGGGAAACGGCAGGCATGTATATTTTTGCCAGTTTTCGCCGATACTATGCACACAAGGTAAGATTGAAGCATCCATGAAAGGACGGTCTATATGAAAATCCACTTTGAATCCATACATCCGGACGCATATCGGAAATACACGCTCTGGGCCGTGATGATCACGGTTCTCGCGCTGCTGGCCGCTGCCGCCGCCTTTTCCGCGCGTGAGCCGATGCCCGCCAGCGCAGCCTATTCCGATGCATACGGAAACTCTTCTGTTAATTATAGCTCAAACGGAAAAGCAAGTCAAGGAAACGAATCCGCCGACACGGCAAATTCAAGAAATTTTAAGAATTCCGGGCCGGTTTACACCATTCGGGCTTTTGACAATATGGTGGCCATTTTTGAAGGCGACGGCACCGTGCCGATTTATGCCATTGACACGCCGCTTGACCGGCTCACCGAAACCGACCGGGAGCTGCTGCGCGCCGGCATCCGCACCGATACGCTCGCCGAGGCGTACAAGCTCATTGAGGACTATGAGTAAACAAAGAAGGGGCGCCCGTTTCCGGACGCCCCCCGCAGTGCAATTTTACTTCATGCTCTCCTCGTAGGACTTGATCATCTTTTTGACCATCTGACCGCCGATCGAGCCGGCCTGCTTGGAGGTGAGGTCGCCGTTGTATCCCTGCTTGAGGTTCACGCCGACTTCGTTTGCGGCTTCCATCTTGAAGCGGTTCATTGCATCCTGTGCCTCGGGCACCATTGTGTTGTTGCTCATCTTCATTCTCCTTTTTATTACGTTTCTCGCGTTTGTTGTTATTATTTTGACTTTGGAAAGGGGCTTTATGCGTGTCAGTTTTTTCAAAAATTCGCAGATTTTCACGCCGCACGGCACAGCGTGCGCTCACGCCGCTTTTCCTCGGCCTGCTGCGCTTTGCGCTCAGAGAATGAAAACGCGCGGCCCGATGCTTTTAGGGCAAAACCAGAAACGTGCAGGTGCCCGGCGCCAGCTCCACCGTGCCGGCCGGCTGCACCGCCGGTGTGAGATCCGGAAGCTGTGCCGAACCGGAAACCGTCAGTTCTCTGCCGTTCAGGCGCATCACCGCAGCGCGCATGGTTTCGCCGCTCAGCGTATACCGCAGGGCGGTTTCGGGAATTGCCACGGTTGAAGCCGCCGTCAGGGAGTTGTTGAGGATCAGGTAAACGACGCCCGGTTTTCCGTCTTTGCGCGAATGCGCGTAGACATGCATGCCTTCCGTATTGGGATCCCCGCAGTCATAGACGGTGCTGCCGATCAGCCGGTTCCAGAGCAGAACCGCGAAATAATTCGGGCGCGGCTCAAAAGTGCCGTGCTTCAGGAAGCCGTAATCGGAGGACGCCAGCGTGTTGTGGAAAATCACACCGTCCGTAATGCGCGCGTAGCTGCCCAGCTCATTGAGCGTGCGCAGCACGTCCAAATAGGTGGAGGCCCAGGTATCTCCGCCGCCGCCCGCGTCTCCGGATTCCGTAACCCAGAGCGGCGCGCCGGGCACATACTGATCCCGCAGGGCGGCATGCTTTTCCGCGCAGGCCGGCGCAACGGACAGATACGCATCGGTATGCGCTTTTTCCGCCGGCCAGTGCGCGCTGGGCAGAACGGACGCCATCCGCTCGGAAACGCCGTTATAATAATGATAGCTGAATACATCGAGCTTCACCTTTGTCCCGGCCATCAGATCATGCGCCGTACACAGCTGCATGATGTCGCCGATTCCCGCACCGATCCGCTGGCCTTCCGGGCCGCCGATGGAGGAGCTTTCCGTCGTACAGGGGCCAACCAGCAGGCAGTCCGGGTAATGCGCCCGCACCCAGCCGTTCAGAATATCCTGATCGCGCGCGTAATCTGCCGGCGTGTAACCGGCAGGAGCGCCGGACATTTCCATCATATTCGGCTCATTCATGAACTCAACGGCATCGATGTCCACACCGTACGCATGGCTCAGGCCGAAAATTTTCTCCGCCTGCGTTAGATCGAGCGGTCCGCCGCCGGGATGATCGCCCGCGCAGTTGCTGACGGAAATCAGCAGCTTTCCGCCTACCGCGCGGACAAAGTCCAGAACGCCGATCCACTGCCTGCGGGTCAGAACGCTCTGGTAGCCCTCCGGCGCCCGGCCGCCGGTTGTCCCGTCAAAGTCATAATAGGTTTTCGTCGCCCATGTCCCGGAAACGCGGATCCATGCGGGGCCGAGCTGCTTTGCCAGCGCCCGAAGGCGTTCGTTATACAGATCGATGGGCGGGAAATACTGCATCAGCCCTGCCATAGCCGTCACATTTTTCAGGTCCCCGATGGGCGGGAACGCTTCGGTGCCTGCAATCTGACCGGGCGTATAAGCTTTCCAGAAGGTGCCGCCGGTAACCTCCGTCATTTCAATGTTGTAGGACATGAACCGGTCGCCGATGGTGCGGATTTCCCGCAGAGCGCCCGGATCCAATCTGATGAATTGTGCCACAAAAACCACCCTTTCTGCCTGATATTTTCAGCGTCTGCCACATTTATTTTAACACGCGGGAAGGGCGCCAACAACCATCAAATCCGAAAAAATGATGTACACGGCCTATACGCGCTGCATTTTCCGGACCGTCCGGATATAGAGCACGATAACCAGCGCCGTGGAAAGCAGATCCGCAACAGGCTGCGCCCAGGCCAGGCCGGTGACACCGATGACCGCATTCATCAGAAACAGGGTGGGAATGTAAATCACGCCCTGACGGCTGAGATTGATGATCAGCGCCTCCGCGGCGGCGCCCATCGCCTGCAGGGCATTGCTCAGCACATAGAACATACCGAAGAGGAAGCTTGTGGTCAGCAGAATACGGGCAAACTGCACGGCGTATCCGAACGCGTCGGGATCCGTCAGAAAAGCGTGGACAATCTGATCCGCAAACAAATAGCAGACAATCGTCATCACCGTACTGAGTGCGAAGGAGAAAACCATCGAAAAACGCATCACCTTTTTGAACCGCGCCCACAGATTCGCGCCGACGCAGTACCCGAGAAGCGGCTGTACGCCCTGCCCGAAGCCGATGCACACCATACCGGTTATCATGGTCACCTTCATGGCCACACCGATTCCCGCAACCGCCATATCTCCGTAGCCCGCCATCAGGCTGTTGACGATAATCTGAGAAATGCTCATCAGCAAAGATCCGAGCGACGCCGGAATGCCGATGGACAGCACACCACTGCACACACGGTTGCGCACAGAAAAGTCCTTCGGATGAATGCTCAGCGTGGATTTTCCGCGCAGGAAATAGAGAATATAGTAGCCTGCGCCCACAACGTTGCCGATGACGGTTGCAATGGCGGCACCCGCAATGTTCCAGCCAAACCCCAGAATCGTGATCGGATCCAGAAT
>JBJEOO010000300.1:0-4950 GCA_051880755.1 Hominenteromicrobium sp. | reverse complement strand
CATCTGGTAGAGCGCCACCTTGCCAAGGTGGAGGTAGCGAGTTCGAGCCTCGTCGTCCGCTCCAACCGAAAAAGACGCCTCGCGCGTCTTTTTCAAAATCGGTGACATAGCCAAGTGGTAAGGCGTGGGTCTGCAAAACCCTGATTCCCCGGTTCAAATCCGGGTGTCACCTCCAGATGAGAACGCTCAGCAGGGAATCCTGTTGAGCGTTCTTCATGTTTTGAAGGGGCAGCTCAAAGACATGGCGGAGGGCTGGATGCGCTGCGCGTGCCGAACAGGACTTCGGCTGATTTCGACATTTTTCTCTGGACAAAAGGGAAAGACAGAACGCTTTTCTACCGAAAGAATCGGTAAATGCGCCGATTTGGGAAGTTTTTCGCGTTTTTTGCTTGAGATTCCCCTGAAATATGGTATAATGATTTTTAACTGAGAAAGTATTGAGGGATCCAAGGTTCAGCGGAAGTGAAGGTGGATAGATTGGATAAATTGAAATTGGATCTGAAATGGCTGAGCCGTGTGGCTTTGGTTGCGCTTCTGGATGCGGCTTGTGTTTTCTTTTCGTTCTTTTCCGCGCTTGCTCTTCGGTTTGAATTGCGTCTGAATTCGATTGATCCGGAATTTCTGAATGGCTTTTGGCATTCCATTATTTTTTGGTGTGCCATCACGATCATTATTTTTGCCGCATTTGATCTGTATAACAGCATTTGGAGCTATGTCAGTGAAAATGAGCTGTTTCGTCTTTTATGGGCGCATGCGGTTCTGATTCCGATCGGTGCGCTCTGCGTAAAGCTTTCCGGTCTGCATATGCCGCGGTCCTATTATGTGGTCGGTCTGGTTTTCAGCTTTATGAGTACAACCGCAATCCGTTTTGCCTATCGGTTTGCGCGGCAGATCCGGGTTAAAGCCAGAGGAAAGCTGCATGGAGACGTGCGGCAGAATATCATGGTAATCGGCGCCGGCGATGCCGGCCGTGTTCTGATCCGTGAATACGCAAGCAGCAAATATCTGAACGGGCGCGTGGTCTGTATCATTGATGATAATCCGGCAAAGCAGGGAAGAAAGCTGGAGGGCATCCCGGTTGTCGGAAACCGTCATGCCATTCCCGAAATGGTCAGGCAGTACAGGGTTAATAAAATTGTCTTTGCAATTCCGAGCGCCAGTGCGGAAACGCGCAAGGATATTCTGAGCATCTGCAGCACGGCCAAATGTGAGGTGCAGGCGATTCCGGGTGTGTATCAGCTTGTCAACGGCGATGTCAGCGTCAGCAAGCTGAAAAAAGTGGAAATACAGGATCTTCTTGGCCGGGAGCCGATACAGGTCAATCTGGATGAGATTTACCGGTACATTTCCGGGAAGGTCGTCATGGTAACCGGCGGTGGCGGCTCCATCGGCAGTGAACTGTGCAGGCAGATTGCAAAAAGCAACCCAAAGCAGCTTGTGATTCTGGATATCTATGAAAACAATGCGTATGGGATTCAGCGTGAGCTGGAGCACAGCTATCCGGAGCTGGATTTGGTGGTGCTGATCGGTTCTGTGCGCAACACGGCGCGGCTGGACTATATTCTCGGCAAATACAGGCCGGAGATGGTGTTTCACGCGGCGGCGCATAAGCATGTTCCGCTGATGGAAAACAGCCCGAATGAAGCCATCAAGAACAATGTTTTCGGAACATACAAGATGGCGCAGGCTGCCGTGAAATACGGCGTGAAAAAATTCGTGCTGATTTCCACGGATAAGGCGGTCAACCCGACCAATATCATGGGCGCCTCAAAGCGGCTGTGCGAAATGGTGATTCAGATGATGAACCGTGAGTCCGACACGGAGTTTGTCGCCGTGCGTTTCGGCAATGTGCTCGGCAGCAACGGCAGTGTGGTTCCCATCTTTGAAAAGCAGATTGCGGCCGGAGGCCCCGTCACCGTAACGCATCCGGATATCACGCGCTTCTTTATGACGATTCCGGAGGCTGTATCGCTGGTTCTGCAGGCCGGCTATTATGCCAAGGGCGGGGAAATCTTTGTCCTGGATATGGGCCAGCCGGTCAAGATAGACGATATGGCGCGCAATTTGATCCGTCTTTCCGGGTACGAACCGGATGTGGATATCAAGATCGAATACACGGGTCTCCGTCCCGGTGAAAAGCTCTATGAGGAGCTGCTTATGGAGGAAGAGGGACTCAAAGAAACGGAGAATAAGCTGATCCATATCGGTAAGCCGATTGAGATGGATGATGAAAGCTTCAAGGAGCAGCTTAAAGTGCTGGAAGCGGCTTATAAGGCGGAAGCGGAGAACATGAAGGAGCTGGTGGCTGAGATTGTTCCGACCTACAAGCCGCAGGAAGTGTAAAGCCGTATCCCGATACATACATGCAAAATAAAAGCCTTCGGTTCGTGCTGAGCCGAAGGCTTTTCAATGTTCAGGTTTCTCTGTATATGAAATGCTGCACACCGTCGTCGAGCTTTTCGAGCAGCGCAGCGGCGTTGGTGGGGTACACCTCGATGCCGGAAACCGCGTCGAGCGGCACCCAATGAAACTCAAGACCGAAATCGCGCCCCTCAAGCTGCTCCTCTCCCAAAAACACACCGGATGTCGGCGTATTTTCAGAGCGGATGGAAACACGATAGTACAGGCAGATCTGATGGCAGGGCTTATCGCCCCACGGGAAAAAGACTTCCGCCACCCATTGAAGCGGGCCAACCTCGATCTGAGCACCGATTTCCTCCCGGAACTCGCGGGCCAGCGTTTCTGCGTTCGTCTCATTGAAGGCGACATGTCCGCCGGGGAAGGCGTAGCCGGGATCGTTCGTCGGTTTCTGCAGCAGCACTTTACCGTCCTGCACGCAGATACCGGCAACGCGGTAGCTGAAAACAAACTCATCCGTTTTGAAAAGAATGTCAGACATATGATACCTCCGCTACACTTCCGGTTCGCACCCATAGGGGCACGCGGCAAGGCACAGCCCGCAGGCGTTCTTCCGGCCGTGTTTTGCGATGAATTGGCTGCGTTTTTCGTTGCAGAGCGGATAGTCAATCAGCTCACTGCGTTTGGCGTCCATGTTCCATTGCCTGTTATGCAGCGCATGATACGGACAGGCGTCCACGCATTTGGTGCAGGCGTCTGGACAGCGGCTTTTCGTGACAGCCGGACCGCAGGGGAGGGCGGCATCGAGCAGCACGGCAGAAAGCCGTACGCGCGGGCCGTACCGCTCGGTAATCAGCACGTCATTTTTGCCGATCCAGCCGAGACCGGCGTGGACAGCCGCATATTTAAAGGAGAACGGCGCCAGAAGCGTTTTCTCGCTCGTCTGCGCAGCGGGCGGGATCCAATAGGGTGTCTTTGTTTCGT
Source organism: Hominenteromicrobium sp. (assembly GCA_051880755.1). Lineage (GTDB taxonomy): Bacteria > Bacillota > Clostridia > Oscillospirales > Acutalibacteraceae > Hominenteromicrobium. The sequence continues at coordinate 1,608 of JBJEOO010000300.1, read as the reverse complement.
GCAGCAGGGCTTCGATTTCGCGAAGAACCGACTCCAGTACGCTGCGTGCGTCCTGAATGCCCTGTTCAAAATCTGCTTCTCTGTATGTCCGCAGGGTCAGCTGTTCCCCGTAGGGAACGGCAAATACAAGCGCGCAACGATAGACCGGCGCGTATGGACTGTACGAAATATCGGCAAATCCGTAAAGAATTCCGGGGCGCTGCGCAAACAGCCGCCGCAGTCTGTGTTCCAGCATATTCCGAACCTCCCATACGCTTCCTGAGCATGGCAAAAACGCCGCCGAAATTTTTGATGTGGACTTGTACCGGCAAGATCATTTGATCATTGCTTTGTAAAGCAAAGCCTGAATCAAAGCCGGGGATTTTATTCAGTTCAGAACAAAGCGTTGACTTTCAACACCAATCCAATCATCGTTCCTGCAGCGGAAATAACAATAAGTGCAGTCAAAAACACCAAAGACCATTTTTTGTCATCACAACAGTTAATAAACTTTTTCTTTTTTACAAGCGTGCATTTTTCGATCAAAAAAGACTTTACTTCATCAACGCTTGCATGAAGACTGTTTTTTTCTATTGTAATGTATAAATTGTGTTGTAAATGGAGCATGATAAAGTTTTTCGTTTCAAATAACTTCGTTATCTGGTGATAAAAATGCTCTTTTCTCAGTTCATCGAGATATGAAACAATTCTATCTTCATAAAGCTCATAATTCAGGGTGCTTACTTTTCCCGCGGAAATCAAATTCCTCTCATAGCTTATTTGTATTTCCTTTTTGGTGCGAAGATATGTGATAACCATTAAAAACGATATAAACGGACCGAATCCAAGAACAGTTTCGCAATTACCAGCCAAAAGATTTACCGGGATCAGAAAGGCGACCAAACAAAGAAAAGCCAAAAAAACCCGTTTTGTTCTGTTATAACTAACGGAACAAAAATCATAATATAAGTCTTTGGTCATTAAAAACTTTGAACTGAAAACAGCGCTGTTGACTTCTTCGAGGCCTGTTTCGATATTTGAATTTATACTATTCTCGTTCATAGTTCATACACCTCCAAACCGTTCATACATAGTATAGCATGTCGGCGGCACAGGCGCAAGCGTTGCGGTAAGCCGCAAATTGATCATTCATTTTGAAAAGCTGCTTTCGTTAATCATATGATAGGGAATACTGAATATTGAAAAAATGACAGCAAAAAATCCGCTCTCTTTCGAGAACGGATTTTTGTTGGTGCAGGTAACAGGACTTGAACCTGCATGAACTTGCATTCATATGGACCTGAACCATACGCGTCTGCCAATTCCGCCATACCTGCATATTTACTTTGTCAACCGTTTCCGTTTGACGCTTGTATATTATAGCATCGCATATTGAATTTGTCAATCGTTTTTTTGAAGAAATTTCAAAATTCTCTTTTATTCCTCTGTTTCCGAGATTCGGTAGCAAAGCGTCATCATGCTGTCGTTCAGATGGACATTTTCAACGATGGCATCCTTGTATTTCAGCGAAACATCAAAGCTGCTGAAATTCCAATAGTTCTTGATGCCGAGCGCGTAAAGCTCATCGGCCACGGCTTCCGTGGCGGTGCGCGGTACGCAGAGAATGGC
>JBJEOO010000299.1:0-4962 GCA_051880755.1 Hominenteromicrobium sp. | reverse complement strand
ATATGCGCCATGATGCCGATATTTCTTGTTAATTCAAGTGGTACCTGACGGGCCATAAAATCCTCCTTAATACGTTTACAGGTTGATTACCATCTGTAATGTGCGAAAGCCTTGTTGGCTTCTGCCATCTTATGCGTATCATCGCGCTTCTTCGCGGCGCCGCCGGCACCGTTCACAGCGTCAAGGATCTCACCGGCCAGTCTTTCCTTCATCGTCTTTTCAGAACGAAGTCTGGCGTAGTTTGTCATCCAGCGCAGGCCCAGAGTCTGGCGTCTTTCCGGACGCACTTCCATCGGAACCTGATAGGTGGAGCCGCCGACACGGCGTGCCTTAACCTCAAGGCTGGGCATAACATTCTCCATCGCCTGCTCGAAAACCTCCAGCGCATCCTTACCCGTCTTCTCTGCGACGATTTCAAATGCGTCATAAACGATCTTCTGAGCTACGCCCTTTTTGCCATCATACATGATGTTGTTGATCAGGCGTGTAACCAGTTTAGAATTGTACATGGGATCCGGCAAAACATCGCGTTTTGCTATATTGCCTCTTCTTGGCATAGTCTTCCCTCCTTCACATAAAATAATGAATTCATAGGTACTCGAAAGCACAAGCTCCCGCCGGCTAAGAAAAGGTATTTACGCACGATAATGTCTGACTTATCTATTATAAATACCTTGAAGCACATGGCTTCTCCGGTCAAAAGTTCATTGTGTAACGAATGGTTTGCAGTGTTTGGCAAAGATTACTTCTTCTTTGCTGCTGCGCCTGCCTTCGGTCTCTTTGCGCCGTACTTGGAACGAGCCTGCATACGCTTCGCAACGCCCTGAGCATCGAGAGTGCCGCGGATGATGTGGTAACGTACACCAGGGAGATCCTTAACACGACCGCCGCGGATCATAACAACGCTATGCTCCTGCAGGTTGTGGCCAACGCCGGGGATATAAGCGGAAACCTCGATACCGTTGGAGAGACGGACTCGGGCGACCTTACGGAGTGCGGAGTTCGGCTTCTTCGGGGTCTGGGTCTTGACGGCTGTGCAGACACCGCGCTTCTGGGGAGAATCCTGATCGATCGAAACTCTCTTCTTGGAGTTCCATCCCTTCAGCAGTGCCGGCGCCTTCGCCTTCTTCTCGGAAACTGCGCGACCTGTGTGAATCAGCTGGTTAAATGTGGGCATATTGCACCTCCTTACACAATTTCTATATGATGTTATACGGAGCATAGGATACCCCGCAGAACAAACAGATATACAAAACAGTGTCCTGTCCGCGCATTTTGCCGCGCAGACAGGTCTGTTTTATGCTTATTTCGGGTGATTCCGGGCTTAACTCTGCGGTTTATTCGGCCGGAACACACCATTTGACATTATACACCGAAGTTTATTCGTTTGTCAAGCCCTCAGATGCGTCCGCAGAAGAATCTTTGCAGCTGCTGAGCGCCGCAAGCGCCTCGGGACTGAGCGAACCGCCCGGCGTATTGGAAGCGATTTCGACATTCGTGTAGCAGTCCATACCGGTGCCGGCCGGAATCAGCTTACCGATGATGACATTTTCCTTCAGACCGAGCAGCGGATCGACCTTGCCCTTGATGGCGGCGTCGGTCAGCACGCGCGTTGTCTCCTGGAAGGAAGCCGCGGACAGGAAGGAATCCGTCGCGAGGGACGCCTTCGTGATACCGAGCAGCGTCGGCGTGTAGGTCGCTTCACGCAGACCGGTTTCGCCGTTCGCGATTCTCGCTGCGATCTTCTCGTTTTCGGTAAGCGCTTCATTCTTATCGACGAGCGAGCTGACGAGCAGCGGCGTATCGCCTGCATCCTCGATGCGGACCTTGCGCATCATCTGACGGACAATGACCTCGATGTGCTTATCGTTGATGTCAACACCCTGCATACGGTACACGCGCTGAACTTCCTGAATCAGGTAGTCCTGCACCGCCTCCGGACCGCTGATCGCGAGCACGTCGTGCGGGTTGACCGAACCCTCGGTAAGACGGGCGCCCTTTTCAACGACGTCGCCTTCCTTGACGCTCAAACGGGCGCCGAACGGAATCAGATAGCTTCTCTGATCGCCGTCGCCGCGGACCACGACGTGACGGTTCTTCTTGACCTCTTCAAAGCCGATGGTGCCGCCGATCTCCGCGATGATCGCGAGATGCTTCGGCTTGCGGCTCTCGAAAAGCTCGTCAACACGCGGAAGACCCTGTGTGATATCCTCCGCCGACGCAACGCCGCCCGTGTGGAAGGTACGCATCGTCAGCTGTGTGCCCGGCTCGCCGATGGACTGGGCGGCAATAATGCCGACCGCCTCGCCAACTGTGACCGGCTCGCCGTTTGCCAGAGACGCGCCGTAGCACTTCTTGCAGACGCCGTGCTTGGCGCGGCAGTTGAGAATGGAGCGGATTTTGATGTGCGTCGTACCGCGGCCGATAATCGTATCGGCATCGGCATCATTCATCATCTTGTCCTTGGAAACCAGCACGTTTCCGTCTTCATCGCAGTAATCCTCGACGAGGTAACGGCCGACAAGACGTTCCTTCATCGGCTCAATGGACTCGTTGCCGGCCTTGATCTCAAAGACCTCCAGGCCGTCGGTCGCGCCGCAGTCTTCCTCGCGGATGATGACATCCTGCGAAACATCGACGAGACGACGGGTCAGATAACCGGAGTCCGCCGTACGGAGCGCCGTATCCGCCAGACCCTTACGGGCGCCGCGGGAAGAAATGAAGTATTCCAAAATGTTCAGGCCTTCACGGTAATTCGCCTTGATCGGAATCTCGATCGTTTTACCGGAGGTGTTCGCGATCAGACCGCGCATACCGGCGAGCTGACGGATCTGGCTCATGGAACCACGGGCGCCGGAGTCCGCCATCATGAAGATCGGATTGTAGCGGTCGAGACCGGCCTGCAGCGCCTTGGTGACGTCGTTCGTCGCCTTTTCCCAGGTTTTCAGAACGGCATTGTAGCGCTCGCCGTCGGAGAGGAAGCCTTCGCGGTAGTCCTCGGTGATCGTCTGAATCTCCGCTTCGGCCGCAGCAATAATCTCCTTCTTCTCCGGCGGGATCGTGGCGTCGCAGACCGCGACGGTAATCGCGCCGATGGTGGAGTATTTATAGCCCTGCGCCTTGATGGCGTCAAGCACCTCGGAGGTCACGGCTGTGCCGTGCTTCTTGATGCTCTTATCAATGATCTGGCCGAGCTGCTTCTTACCGACCAGGAAATCGATCTCAAACTTCAGCGCATTCTCCGGCTTGGAACGGTCGACAAAGCCCAGATCCTGCGGAATCGGACGGTTGAAAATCATGCGGCCCATGGTGGTATCCACCAGACCGGTATAAGTCTGACCGTTAACCTCAACGGTTCTTCTGACCTTGATCTTGGAGTGCAGCGTGATGTATTTCGCATCATAGGCCATGAAAGCCTCGTCCATGTTGCGGAATACCTTGCCCTCGCCCTTCTCACCGTCCTTATCAAGTGTGAGATAGTAGGAACCGAGCACCATATCCTGAGACGGAACCGCAACCGGACGTCCGTCGGAGGGCTTCAGAAGGTTATTGGCCGCAAGCATCAGGAAGCGAGCCTCAGCCTGCGCTTCCGCGGAAAGCGGAACGTGAACCGCCATCTGGTCGCCGTCGAAGTCCGCGTTGAACGCGGTGCAGACGAGCGGATGCAGCTTGATTGCGCGCCCCTCAACGAGAACCGGCTCAAAGGCCTGAATGCCGAGGCGGTGCAGCGTAGGCGCACGGTTCAGCATGACCGGATGGTTCTTGATTACAATCTCCAGCGCGTCCCAGACCTCGCCCTTCGCGCGCTCAACAGCCTTTCTGGCTGCCTTGATATTGCCGACCGCGCCGGTCTCCACAAGGCGCTTCATGACGAACGGCTTGAACAGCTCGAGCGCCATCTCCTTCGGCAGGCCGCACTGATACATCTTCAGCTCCGGACCGACGACGATAACCGAGCGGCCGGAGTAGTCGACACGCTTGCCGAGCAGGTTCTGGCGGAAACGGCCCTGCTTGCCCTTGAGCATATCGGAGAGCGATTTGAGCGGGCGGTTGTTCGGGCCGGTGACCGGTCTGCCGCGTCTGCCGTTGTCGATCAGCGCGTCCACAGCCTCCTGCAGCATGCGCTTCTCGTTGCGCACGATGATATCCGGCGCGCCGAGCTCCAGCAGTCTCTTCAGGCGGTTGTTTCGGTTGATCACGCGTCTGTACAGATCGTTCAGGTCGCTCGTGGCGAAGCGGCCGCCGTCGAGCTGAACGAGCGGGCGGATATCCGGCGGAATAACCGGCACTGCATCGAGAATCATCCACTCCGGGCGGTTGCCGGAGAGGCGGAAGGATTCGACAACCTCAAGGCGCTTGAGAATGCGCACGCGCTTCTGGCCCTGCGCGTTTTCAAGGTCGGCCTTCAGCTCTTCGCTGAGCTTGTCGCAGTCGATATCCTCGAGCAGCTTCTTGATGGCCTCGGCGCCCATGCCGGCGTCAAAGTCATCTTCATATTTTTCACGCATATCGCGGTATTCCTTCTCGGTGAGCGTCTGCATCTTGGAAAGCTCACGGACGGAACCCGGATCGGTAACGATGTAGAGTGCAAAATACAGAACCTTTTCAAGCACGCGCGGAGACAGGTCGAGAATCAGGCCCATACGCGACGGAATGCCCTTGAAATACCAGATGTGCGAAACCGGCGCTGCAAGCTCGATATGGCCCATACGCTCACGGCGAACCTTGCTGCGTGTGACCTCAACGCCGCAGCGGTCGCAGATCTTGCCCTTGAAGCGAATTCTCTTGTATTTGCCGCAGTGGCACTCCCAGTCCTTCTGCGGTCCAAAGATCCGCTCACAGTACAGGCCGTCCCGCTCCGGCTTCAGGGTGCGGTAGTTGATCGTTTCCGGCTTGGTTACCTCGCCGTACGACCAGGAGCGAATCTGCTCGGGAGATGCAAGGCCGATCTTAATAGAATCG
>JBJEOO010000298.1:0-4967 GCA_051880755.1 Hominenteromicrobium sp. | reverse complement strand
CGACGAGCAGCACCGCGATGGAAAGCGACTGCGAAAGGCCGTCGATATACGGCGAAAACTTGAGCCAGAGCAGCGAAGCCTTGAGGTTGGCGCTCTTGTAATCCCGGTTTTTCCGGTCAAACTGCTCGATCTCATATTCCTCGCGTGCAAACGCCTTCACAACACGGTTGCCGGCGATGTTCTCCTGCGCCGCAGTGTTCAGACGGGAAAGGCGCTCACGCAGATCGACATACAGCGGATGCACACGCTTGGAGAAAGCCTTTGTCAGAATAAAGATAATCGGCGTAACCGCCAGCATGGAAAGCGCAAACTGCCAATCCACGCAGAGGAAGGTGATCGACGCGGTGAGAAACAGCACCACACAGTCGATCAGCATGCGCACGACATAGCAGACCGTATGACGCACCATATCGAGATCGCCGGTCAGGCGGGTCATCAGATCGCCGGTACGGTTTTTCGAGTAGAACGAGCTGTCCTGCGCCTGCATATTCGCGTAAAGATCACGGCGCAGGCGGAACAGAAGCTTCTGCGAGCAGGTTTCATAGGTCATGACGGACAGATAGCCGAAGCCTGTCCGGAACAGTGTGAAGCCGATCAGAACCGAGACGAGCAGAATCAGATGGCGCCACAAAGCAGGCGTGACGCTGCCGCCCTGCTGAACCGGCGTAAAGACGGAATCCATGATTTGGGCTGTCAAAAAGGAATTGACAACCGCCATGATGGAGAGAGCCGCCGTGGAAAAGAGAGCGAAAACATATCGTTTTCTGCACCCTTCCAGATTCTTCCAAACCCATTTGAGCTGAAACATTTGCATCTTTCCTTTCCAATACAACTGGAATTTTGCCTGTCCCGTCCGCTCCGCCCGCCAAACCGCAGGCCGGGCTGCCCGGGACTTTTTGCTTAAACTATTATAGCGAGCTTAATTGAAAAGGGAAGTCTTTTCGCAAATTTTCCTCCCGTAAGAATTCACGAAGATACCGCACAATCAAGATGCAAAAATATAGAAAAAACCCGCAGGCCACGGAGGAAAGACATGTCCTTTGTACGCGGACAAATCTCCCGGCCTGCGGGGAATTCATTTACTTTTCCGGAATCAGAGCACAAACACCGTGTAGGCAAACTCCTCTGCTTTTCCCGGCTCCAGCATGCGCATGCCGCGCTTTTCCGTGAACTCATCGCTTTCACTGACCGCCGTCGCGCAGCCTGTCCACGGCTCCAGCGCCACATACGGACCGTCATTGGCAGCCGACCAGATGCCGAGCATCGGGAAATCCGAGAATTCCATCATGACACCGCGGCCGCTTTTGCGGCTCCGAAGAGACACACAGGTGGACTCCAGATCGCTGAAAACCAGCGCATCACGGTAAAACAGGCTGTGCTGAAGCGGAATCACATCCTCATCATCGAGGGTGAAGTGAATCCTGTCATAATCGATCAGGCAGGACTGCATATCGATTTCCGGGCATTTCTGCGTTTCCGGCTTTTCAAAGACGATGTCGTAATCCTCAAAAACCTCGTCCTGCGTAACCGGCAGGTTGAAGCCCGGATGGCCGCCCACGCAGAACGGCAGCATCTCCTCACCCGTGTTCTCCACCTTGAATTCCGTTGTGATGCTGCTGCCGGTCAGAATATAGGATACCGTAAACGCAAAATCAAACGGATACTGCTTTTTCGTCGCCTCCGTGGCCTCAATGCGCAGGGAAACGGCATCCTCGCGCTGCTCGACTACCGTGAATTCCTGGCGGCGCGCAACGCCATGGCGGCCCATCTCGTACCAGGCGCCGTTGATGCGCGTGCGGCCGTCGCGGAGCGCACCGACAATCGGGAACAAAACCGGCGCATGGCCGCCCCAGTACGTCTTATCCCCCTGCCAGATATGTTCAAAGCCGTCGTCGCCCTTAAAGGAAACCAGCTCGGCGCCGAGCGTATCAACCGCGGCGGATACGTTTTCATTTTGTATGTGAATCAGCATAAAACTTATCCTTTCTGTATGGTGTGCCGTTTCGGCACACCTGTCCATCTTTATCCATTCTGATTATAGCAAACAAAACTGCTTGAAGCAAGAGCGAATCCATGCTACAATGAAAAATAACATTTTGAAACACCGCACAGAAAGGAAATTTACGATATGCGAGCTGTAATTCAACGCATGAACGGCGCAGAGATCACCATCAACGGCACAGAGACGCGCAGCGCCGGCGAGGGTCTTGTTGTCTTTATCTGCGCCATGGAGGGCGACACTGACGCGCAGGCTGATTTTCTGGCGCAGAAGGTCTGCGAGCTGCGGATCTTCAAGGATGAGAACGACAAGATGAACCGCTCCCTCATCGATCTTCACGGCGACATTCTGATTGTCTCCAACATCACGCTGAGCGCAGACATGAAGCACGGCCGCCGGCCGGACTTCAGCCGCTCCGCTTCGCCCGACGAAGCCAGGCGCCTGTACGAATACTTCGTCGCGCAGGTACAGAAGCAGCCGATCGGCACCGTGTGCACCGGCGAATTCGGTGCGCACATGCATGTCAATGTGCAGAACGACGGCCCGGTGAACATCGTCATCGATACGGAACGCATCGGGAAATAACGGGAGGCGCACCTATGACACAGTTTTGGACGGTACTGACCGCAGCCACCAATCCGCTTGAGGATGTCCCCACTGCAAGCGAGCTTCAGAAATGGCTGGAAAAAATCGGCGAACAGGCCTTTTACCTGCTGATCCGCATCCTGATCGCGCTGGTTCTGCTTTTTATCGGCACCAAGCTGATCCGCTTTATGCTGAAAAAATTTAAAAAATCCAAGCTTTTCCAGCGCATGGATCCCGGCCTCGCCTCCTTCACCATGAGCGCTTCCAAGGTTGTGCTGTATATTCTGCTGGTTCTGGTCCTGATGGGCGTGCTCGGCATTGAGACCACCTCCTTCCTTGCGCTGTTCACCTCAGGCGGCGTCGCCGTAGCGCTCGCATTTCAGGGCGCGGTGTCGAACCTTGCAGGCGGCGTGATGATTCTGCTGTTCCACCCGTTCCGCGTCGGCGATTATATTGAAACCACGGAGATCGCCGGAACGGTCAAGGAAATCAACGTGCTGTATACCGTTGTGATCACGCCGGATAACAAACGTGTGACCGTACCGAACGGGTCGCTGACCAATACCGCCATCACCGATTACAGCGCCGAGACACGGCGGCGTGTGGACATCGTTTTTTCTGCGGCATACGCTTCGGACATCGATACGGTCAAGTCCGTAATTCTGGCGGAGGCGGCCGCACACGAAAAGGTGCTGCACGATCCCGCCCCGGAAGCACGGCTGAAGGCACAGAGCGCAAGCGCTCTGGACTTCCAGCTTCGCGCCTGGTGCGCGCCCTCCGATTACTGGGACGTATTCTTTGACCTGAATGAAAATGTCAAAAAGGCATTTGACCGGAACCACATTGAAATCCCCTTCCCGCAGGTTGACGTACATATGCGGTAAACAAAACGCAGGCAGCTTTTTGGCTGTCTGCGTTCTTTTTACTGCATGGTGCTGCGGTCCGTGATCGTGCACTGCGCGCCGGGCCAGCGGTATTCGTCGAGGATGATCTCCACGATCCGGTCGGCGGTGATGCTGCCGCCGGCGGGATTCTTCACGCTCAGGATTTCGCCGCGCACGGCTGCCTGTACGGTTGTGTTCTCAAACGCCAGATCGCAATCGACCATTTCGCAATCCTCGAGCACAAGGTTTTTTGCATAACAGAACGGCTGCGTGCCGATGATTCTGCAGCGCACAAGATGCAGGTTTTCGCTGTACCACGCGAGATATTCGCCTTTGATCACGCTGTCCGTCACGGTAATGTTTCTGCCGTGCCAGAACGCGTCCTTCGTATCGAGCACGGAATTCCGGATCGTGACGTCTTCCGTATATTGAAAGGAATATTTGCCCTGCATATGCAGATTTTCAATCTCCATACCGCGCGTTTTCATAAACGGATATTCCGAGCGCAGCGTGCAGTTTCGGATCTGTATGCCGCGGCAAAACCAGCCGAATTCCGTTGATTCGATTTCGGAATCCGTGAGAACGGTATCCGCGCATTCACGCAGTGCCTTGATTCCGCCGAGACGGCTGTTCCGAATTCGGATATCCTTGTCGTACCAAAGCGCCGCACGGCAGGTTTCCGACATGCGGCAGTTTGAAATCCGCGCGCTTTCCACATGCCAGAAGGGATAGCGCAGGTGAAAATCACAGTCCTCGACCAACAGACTGCGGCATTCCTTCAGGGCGGATTCGCCGTCCGCCGGACCGTCGAACAGGCAGTGCCGGATTTCCGCGTTCTTTTCGCCGTACAGCGCGCGTTCCGCATCCAGCGTCAGATTTTCAAATATCTTTTCCATCGTCATTCCCCTTCTGCTCAGTTGTTCTCATTATAAAACAGGAAGCGCTGCCTGTAAAATGCTTTTTTCATATCGGACTGCATGCTTGCCGGGCATATGGCGAAGGTTTTCCCGCAGGAAAGCACGATCTTTACATTTCCGGGCGCAAATATGCAGAATTGTGGTAGACATTTCCGGGAATTTGTCGTACAATCGGAATACTGGAATTTTCTTTGGAAAGGGTTGTATTTCCGCATGCAGGATACCGCAAAAAAGCAGTTTTACCGCACCTTCTTTGCGATTGTCGTACCGATCGCAATTCAGCAGCTCATCTCGGCGGCTGTCGGTGTGGCCGACACACTGATGCTCGGGTATGTCAGCCAGACCGCGTTGGCTTCCAGCTCTCTTGCCGGGCAGATTCAGTTTCTGCTCAATATGATCTATATCGGCCTCGCCGCCGGCATCACGATTCTTTCGGCGCAGTATTGGGGCAAAGGGGATCTTCCGGCAATCGAGAAGATTCTCGCCATCGGTCTGAAGCTTTCGGTGGGCGTCGCCGCCGTGTTTTTTGTCGGTGCGGTGTTTTTCCCCGAATGGCTGATGCGCATTTACACGAACGATGCG
>JBJEOO010000297.1:0-4995 GCA_051880755.1 Hominenteromicrobium sp. | reverse complement strand
CATTTCCCGCAGGGACATCTCCGGATTGTGCAGGCGGAGCAGCGCGGCCTCCCGCAGATCCTCCGGCAGCTCGTCAAGCCCCACCTTGTCGCTGATCAGCGCAATGGCTGCGATCTGCCGGGACGCAGCAGAGAAGGTCTTGTCCAGATTGGCCGTTTCGCAATTGGAAACACGGTTCAGATTATTGTAGGTTTCCTTGTACATTTTGATCTGCATCAGCTCCATCGCGGAATTCACGGCGCCGATCAGCGTGAGGAAATCCTCAATGGCGCGGCTTTCCTTCAGATAAACGATATAGCTGCTCTTGCGCCGCGCAACCGACGGCGAAAGCTGTGCCGCCTTCACGCTGCGCAGAACGGCCGTAAGATCCTCCGCGAGATGCAGATACGGCGTTGCAAATTCCAGATGATATTCCTTCTGCGGATCCGTCACCGTACCGCAGATCAGGAAAACGCCGCGCAGAAAGGCTGCCGTGCAGCAGTCCTTCCGAAAATTCTCCGCGCGGATGCGAAGGCTGATTTCCTGCCCGGTATGCCCGAACGAGGTGATCATCCGCATGCGCGCATCCTCGCTGGGAATCGTGATGGCGTAGGCGCCGGCCTTTTTCCGGTGAAGCTGCGCGCGCATCTCGGCATATACCCCCGCCGAAACCGCAGCGGCCTCCGTAACGCGCCGGGCCACGGCGCTGTTTTCGCAGAGCATATGGGATTCCCGCAGCGAAAAGCATTTTGAAAAAAGCAGAAGCCCGTAGCATTCTGCTTTTAAACAACACGCCCGCTTATTTTCAATTTTACAAAGCTCTTCCTTACAGTCCGATGCAAAAGACATGCCGTTCTTCCTTTCGCCCGTCTCGCCGTCCGTTATTTCTTTGCGATATCGCGGTGTGTCACGCTTGCGCGGATTCCCTTTTCGACCAGATGATCGTGCATATACTGCGCCAGCGCGACCGAGCGGTGATGCCCGCCGGTGCAGCCGACCGCGATTACAAGCTGGCTCTTGCCCTCCTTGACATAAAGCGGGAGCATGTAGTCGATGATATCCGTAAAGCGCGTCTTGAAGCCTTCGGTTTCCCTGCACTGCATGACGTAATCGCGCACCGGCGCATCCAGCCCGGTGTGGTCGCGCAGCTCCGGAATATAAAAGGGATTGGGCAGGCAGCGCACGTCAAAAACGAGATCCGATTCGAGCGGCAGACCGTGCTTGAAGCCGAAGCTGATGCAGTGCACCGCGATGGCGTCGTTGTCATTCTGCAGAAAAAGATCCGAAATGCGCGCCTTCAGGCTTGCCGCCGGAACATTCGACGTGTCGATGACATAATCCGAGATTTCCTTGACCGGGCGGAGCATTTCGCGCTCCAGACGGACCGCCTGCTCCAGAGAGCCCTGCATGGCCTCGGCCAGCGGATGCTTGCGGCGCGTTTCCTGAAAACGGTTGACCAGGACGGAATCCGAGGAATCCAGAAAAAGAATCTTATACGGGTGATTCTGCGCCTTCAGCGATTCCAGCGCGCTGAAGAACGATTTGAACAGCTCGCCGCCGCGCGTATCGGTCACAACGGCGATACGCCTTTGAATGCCCTCCGATTGATCGCAGAGATCATAAAAAACCGGGATCAGCGCCGGCGGCAGATTATCGACACAGTAAAAGCCGATATCCTCCATCGCATGCATCGCGCGCGTTTTGCCCGCACCGGACAGTCCGGTTAAAATCACAAACTCCATGTTGGCAACCACTTTCCTTTCTCCCCGGCGCATGTTCTGCGCCCCCGCCTTCCGCGGTGCGCCGGCCTGCGCCTGTGCCGGTCAATAAACGGATATGCTCAGAGCCGGACCCGCCGGACCTCAGGCTCCAGACGGACGCCCGTTTCCCGGAAAACAACGGTCTGAATGTGTTCGATCAGGCTTTCCACGTCCGCGCATGTCGCACCGCCGAGGTTCACGATAAAGCCCGCGTGCTTTTCACTGACGCACGCGCCGCCGATCGTACAGCCCTTGAGTCCGCACTGCTCAATCAGAGCGCCCGCAAAATGGCCCTCCGGGCGTTTGAACACGCTGCCCGCGCTCGGCAGCTCGACCGGCTGCTTGGATTTGCGGCGCTGCATGAGATCCTCCATCTTCGCGGCAATTTCCGCTTCCGCGCCGTTCCTGAGCTGAAGCTCCGCCTGCGTGATCACGCGTTTTGTATCGGAGAACGGGCTGACGCGATAGCCAAAGCGCAGTTCACCCTCCGAAAGCATGCCGGGAGCCCCGCCTTCATCGACAAAATACACGCGGGACACGACCTGCTGCATTTCTCCGCCGTACGCGCCGGCGTTCATATAGAGCGCGCCGCCGAGCGAGCCGGGAATGCCCCAGGCAAACTCCAGACCGGAAAGCGCGTTGCTGCGCGCAAAAGCACAGACCGACGCCAGCGACGCGCCGCTGCCGCAGAGCAGCCGGCCGTCCGCAAGCAGGCGGATCTGCTTGAAATCTCCGGTGAGCGCCAGAACGGCGCCGCGCAGGCCCTCATCCGGAACAAGAAGGTTCGAGCCGTTTCCGAGCACAAAATACGGGATCTCCGCACGGCTGAGCACCCCGAGCACGGTCTGCAGCGCCGAGGGGGTTGAAAGCTCGATAAAACGGTCTGCCGGTCCGCCGATTCTGAACGTGGTGTGCGCGCGCATCGGCTCATCGGTCTTACAGGGGATGCCCGCCGCGGCAAGCGCGGCGTCCAAAGCGGTATAATCAGGCATGCAGTATACTCCTTAAAATTTCATCAGCGTTTTTTCTGTTCTGCAGGATACGGGTATGTGCCCGCAGATAGGCGGCCAGACGGCCGGGATCGGCATTGACGATCAGCTCCTCCGGGAAGTCGATTTCCTCCAGCATCCGCAGCGCGGAGGCGTGATCCTTAACGCCCGTCTCGAAATGCGCATCGGAACTGACAATCACCGGCACGCCGTATTTTTTGCAGCACAGCGCAATCTCCCGGCAGTTCGGGATATTCGCCGCGCGGACGTCAAACGAGTGGGAATTGATCTCCACCAGCTTGTGGCAGCGGCCGAATTCTGGAATGACCGTCTCATAGTCATACCGGAACTCCGGACTGCCGCTGTGCCCGATGACATGGACGTCCGGATCGTGTGCGATATTCAGCCAGAGCTGCGTGCACTTCTCCACGGTGGGATTCCGAAGCCCCTCCAGACCGAGGTTGTGGATGGAGGCCACCACCCAGTCGAGCTTGTTCCGCTCGTCGTCGTTGATGTCGAGCGTACCGTTCAGATCCAGCACATTCGCCTCCATCCCCGCAATCAGCAGAACGCCCCGGTACAGAAGCGGAAGCTCGCGCAGCGAGGTAAAATACCACGGCCCGGGCGCGCCGGGCATGGCACGCGCATGGTCGGTGACGGCCAGCGCCGCAAGGCCTTTTTCCCGCGCGGAATTCACCATTTCCTGCACGGTGCTGTAAGCGTGTGTGGAGGCTAACGTATGTGTATGCAGATCGGCAATAATATTGTACATAAGGGCATTTTCTCCAATCAGATATCCAGGTCGCGCTTGATCTCCTCGTGCGGCATCATGGACGCATCCATGCCGAGCGCGGAGAGCAGCTCGTGCGCCGCGTTGTAGCCCATCTTTTTCTGGCGGTTGTTCATGGCGGCAACTTCGATGATGACGGCAAGGTTGCGGCCGGGCTTGACCGGGATCGTCATGACCGGAACCTTGATGCCGAGAATCTCGGTGTATTCGCTGTCCATACCCATGCGGTCGTAAACCTTCGTCGCGTCCCAGATTTCGAGATTGATGCACATGTCAATCTTTTCCTGCATCTTGACAGCGCCCATACCGAAAATGCGGCGGGCGTTGATGATGCCGATGCCGCGCAGCTCAATAAAGTGGCGGATATTTTCCGGAGACTGGCCGACAAGCGATTTGCTCGACACGCGGCGGATTTCAACCGCGTCGTCCGCAATCAGACGGTGGCCGCGCTTGATCAGCTCGATGGCCGTCTCGCTCTTGCCGACGCCGCTGTCTCCGACCAGCAGAATGCCTTCGCCGTAAACCTCAACGAGAACGCCGTGCCGCGTGATGCGCGGCGCAAGCTCAACATTCAGGTAGGCAACGAGCGACGCCACGATGTTGGAGGTGGATTCCGTGGTGCGCAGCAGCGGAACGGCATAGCGCTTGGCGAATTTCAGAAATTCCTCGCCCGGCTCAATGCCGCGGGCGATAATCAGCGCCGGCGGCTTCAGAGAAAAATAGCTGTCCAGCGCCATATTCCGCCGCTCGGGCTGAAGGCTCTCAAGCATGTACATTTCCGCGCGGCCCATAACCGCGATGCGTTTCGGGTCGAAATACTCGTGGTAGCCGTTCAACTCCATGCCGGGGCGAACCACATCGCGCGACTGGATCAGGATATCGTCTGCGCTCTTGGGCAGATACGCCGCATCAAGCTGCAGCTCATGAATGATTTTGGAAAGCTGTATGGTATATATTTCGGGCATAGCAATGACCATCCTTTCAGGCGGAACCGAGCCGGAATTTTTCCTGTCTGTTTTCATTATAGCCGATTGAAAAGTAAAAATCAACAAAAAGGGACACCTGCCGGAGCGTTCCCGCAAAAAATCGCCCTTGTATCCGTGCGCAGGATACGCTATACTGAAAACGGACGAAATCTCCCGAAAAAGGTGGTGAGGGATATGATCCTGATGGGATACCGTGCATTTTGCTTCAGGATCCGGTTCGATGTGCTCCGTGCAAGCCCGATGAACGCAGAATAAGCAGGCTTTCCTTTGTACGGAGCGATTTTCGGATCGCCTCTCGGTTCTGCACGGCGCGGGCTTGTCTTTTGAAACCATTTTTCAAACGGACAGGAGCCACAGGCTATGACAGAATTCAGTTTAAATCATATCACAAAAAACTTCGGCTTCAAGGCGGTTCTGAGCGATCTGAGCCTTGAGGTTATGACCGGGGAACGGGCCGCGCTGGTCGGCCGCAACGGAACCGGAAAATCCAC
>JBJEOO010000296.1:0-5026 GCA_051880755.1 Hominenteromicrobium sp. | reverse complement strand
GGGCTGTGACGAAGGCTCCTGCACATGGCACGGTCAGCGGCTTGTGCAGGAGTGGACGAAGCAGGCGGACGGCCGCCGTCCCCGCACGGCAATGTACACGATGTTCCGCGAGCATTTCCATGTGACCTGTGCGGACGAGCATTTTATCTCGACACTGAATGAAACGGTTCTGCCCGGCCGCGGTCTTCCGGAACTGCAGCGGCTTCTCGCCGAAATGTATGCGGCCGGCGACCCCGTTGCCGCTCAGATTTACGAGGAAGGCGCCAAAGAGCTTTGGTGCAGCATTCAGGCTGTCGCCCGGAAGCTCGGCTTCACCGGCACGGACTATCCCGTTTCCTATACGGGCGGCCTGTTCAAATCCGGAGAATGCGCACTCGGGCCGCTGAGACGACATATCGAAAGCGCCGGCGCGCACCTTGTTGATCCCGCGCTCCCGCCGGATGTCGGCGCGCTGATGATGGCGATCCACCATATGCAGCCCGGCCGCGACCTGCGGAGCTTTCAAATTACGGAATAATTGGGCAAAACAGAGAAAACCTGAACGCCTTCCGCGCCGTCTGGCACGGAAACGTTCAGGTTTTTAATCTTTACGCGTTTATAGGTTCCGTTTCCGGCTGAACCGCAGCACGATTGCCAGCGCCGCAGCCGAAAGCAGACAAACCGCCGCATAAATGCCGTACGGTGTACGGTCTCCGGTTTTTACCGACGGGGCAGCCGGATCCGCCTGAGCCGGCTGCTCACCGGTTTGCCGTTCAAAGACCACGGTGATCTCGGCCGGGCCGCGTATGTTCTCCAGAACAAGCTGTCCGTCGGCGACACGATCTGTCAGCTCCGTTTCACCAAGCCGCACGCTTTTCAGGGCGCTGCCGGTTCCCGGATGGAAAATCAGCGTCAGTGTGCCGCCGTCCTCCACGGAAATGCTTCCGCTGCCGTGGATTTCCGTTGTTTCCGCCGCCGTTACGGCCTCCGCCCATCCATCATACTGAACGGAAATCGAAACCGTATGGCACAGCGGAACCTCCAGATGCACGGCTGTGGCATGCATGGCCACAGGTGCGGCAGCCCAGCCCGCGCAGAAACACACGGTCAGGACAAGCACCGGGAGGATAAGCAGGCAGCGTACCGGCTTACGCATTCTCAAGCGAGATTGTATAGTTGATCACGCCGCTGTAGGAGCCGGGCTGGATGCTCTCATAATCCAGAGCCTTGATTCTTCTGACCTGCGTGCCCCAGTTGCTGCCTGTCCAGCTGACGATTTCATCGCCGATGCTGTAGCGGCCGCCGGCCATTCTGTCCGAATAATAGACTTCATAGGAAGCCTCCTGCAGGTTCTTGCTGTCCCATACCGCGAACTTGGTCAGTTCTGTCGGATAACCCGCACTCTTGATCTTGACGGAGATTTTCATATCATCCGGAATGAAGGCTTCGTCGTTTTCAAACGTCAGCGTATACTTCAGATCCTGCGCTTCCTGGCCGATTTCAACGGTTGCCGGAACCTCTACGGTATAAACCGGAACGACCGCTTCTTCCTTGACCAGCGTGACCTTCTGCTGCACGGCAGCCTCGGGATTGCTCTCACTGATCGCCGTGGCCGAAGCCGTCAGCGGCGCAACTGCTGCGCAGGTCATGCCAAGCGCCATAACGGCTACCAGAACTTTTGTCTTTCTCATGATGTTTCCTCCTGAATGAAATATATAGATTTGCAGCCCATCGGACTGCGGACTGCCTTAATCGGTCACATGCAGCACGGTTTCCACACTGCCGCCGTTCATTTCCGCCTGATCCTCCAGCGAGCTTGTCGCCACATCGATGACCAGCGTATACGTCCCCGGCTCCAGCGTCTGCTTCAGCGAAAAGCCTTCAATCGCCATACCCGGCGCAACCATATCGCTTTGATATAATGGCTCACCCGATTCCCGGACGGACACGCAAAAGGCAAAGTAACACGGATTGCCTTCCGGATTCGCCAGAACAATCGGAATATACGTCTTATCGGCTGTTATGGTGATCTCCGGATATACCGGAAACCGGATGGAAAGCTGCTCCTGATTTTCGGAGGACGATGCGGTATCGCCGGTAAAGGCCACCGCGTCTTTATCCAGCACGACACCGGTATTCCGCACAGTCTCCGTCTGGCCGCCCGGCGCAGAAAACAAAAGCGCACAGAGCATGCAGGCCAGAACAAGAAGCAGCACGACCCATACAGTCAGAAAGAGGATTCGTTTTTGAACCGGATTATCTGTTTTGCGTTGCATTCTGATCTCTCCTTACGCCAATTATTCTAAACGCTTCGCTGTTCAGCATCAACGCCGCCCGGTTCAAATCTTCGTAAAGAATGGGTAAACACCGCTCCGGCAGACAAAAAAAGAACGGCTCTGCAAATACGCAGAACCGTTCCGTTATGCCATTTATTTTTTCTTGAACAAAGCCGCCTTCACGACGCCCTTGGGATCCTTCACAAGCAGAATGACCAGCCAGATGATCAAGCCGAGGACGACGACAGACAGGCCAAGATAAAAATCATTGAGCATATCCACCGGAGCAGGCGCAAAGTATTCTGCTCCAAGCTCCGCATACTCAAAGACTGCATCGACCAGCCACATCAGGGACGCGCCCCAATACATCCAGCAAAGCGCGCCAACCTTCATTTCGCTTTTCGGTGCGCCCTTATACCAGATAACCGTACAGATAATCGCGGCCAAAGCCGTTGTCAACAAAGTCATGCCGATGCACCCTCCTGCGCGGGTTCCGGAGTCCTGAGCGCCCGCTTTTCCACAATGGAAGAAACCGCCAGCATACCGACCCAGACCGCTGTGACGAGAACAGCCATCATAACGCCTGCGCTGCCCATTTCCGCCAGCATTTCAGCGGTTTCTCCGTTTTCCACCGCCGTCAGGAACGGGAAGAACGGCACCACTTCGCCGTGCCACAGATGCTCAAACGCCAGAAGCGCCGAACCGCCCCACAGCAGCTTGTTCAGCCAGCCCAGCTTTGTGGAAAACCTGATTTTCTCCGTCTCCTGAACAGAGCCGT
The DNA here is from genome assembly GCA_051880755.1 of Hominenteromicrobium sp. Taxonomy (GTDB): domain Bacteria; phylum Bacillota; class Clostridia; order Oscillospirales; family Acutalibacteraceae; genus Hominenteromicrobium. The sequence continues at coordinate 1,993 of JBJEOO010000296.1, read as the reverse complement.
CCGAAAGAGAAAGCTTTACCGTCTCTTCCTTTTCTTTGGATTGAATCACTTTTGCAGCGATCGTCGTGACGACTGCCTCAGCAGCCGGTACAAGAAAACATGCCATAATTTTACCTCCAAAATCCTTTCCTGCCGCAGACATCTTCCTGAAAAACAAAAAAGGCACACAGTTTTCTTCAGAAAAACCGCATACCTTCTATGTATACATGGATCAATGTCTGTATTTGTTTGTTGTTCTTACCTGTGTGACGAAACGCTTCTGCGTTATATGCCGAGCTTCTGTCCGGCTGTGTTTTATATTATACCCGCCTTGCAGCGGATTGTCAAGCTTGAAAGCGCCTAAGCTTCCGATTAAGCTGCGGCTGCGCAGCGGGATCAGCGCCCTTTGTCCGTGCGGATTTATTCATTCTGAACACGCATGCAGCGCACGGCAATGCGCTCCTGCCCGCTGTATGTACAGGTAAAGAGCGTGAGATCAAACTCGCCGGCCGTCATATCCTCCACGGCTGTGGCGGGCAGGATGTCCGTCTCCGCGACGGAATACCGATATATGGCGCCGTCCGCACCGGTAAACAGCACGGTATCTCCGACGGAGAGGCCGGAAATCGGGCCGAAATGGCTGACATAATTGTGCCCGGCGATGACAAGGTTGCCGTCCAGCACCGTTCCCGCATAGCGGCAGGGGGCAATTCGCAGCGCCTCCTCGCTGCAGGCGGAAAGAACCGGCAGCTCCATGCCCAAGGTTGGGAGGGTCACATACCCGATATACGCCCGGCCGTCAATGATCACTTCGGGCATCGAGGTATCCGTGGGATCCGGGCAAACGGGCGCGGACGCCGGGTCTTCCGCTGCCTGAGCACGCTGCGCATCGACTGCCTGCACAAGCTGTTCCATAACGCCTGCGGCGGTCTTTTCCGCCTCAGCCGCCTCCCTTTGATTATGCACAAAAAGGGACAGAGCTCCGAGTACAAGCGCTGCCCCTAAAAACATGCAGATGATTCCGATAATGCCTCGTTTACTTTTCATGGGTATCCTTTTTGCGGCGGAAGCACATGGCCCAGCCTGCGGCGAAGAGCAGCAATCCGGCAGCGGCCAGAACCGGCACCGGCCAGTTCAGTTGTCCGGTCTGCGGCAGGTTCGGCTCCTCCGGGCCGGGCGTCGGGCTGGGCGCAGGCGTATCCTCCGGCTGCAGCGCAACCTTCGGGCTGGCGTCCACCGTATAGACATATTCGCCGTTTTCCGTTTTCGGGACGGTCACCAGAAACGGATTCGCCTTTGCATAGCCTTCGGCCGCCGTATTCTGCACCAGCAGGTACAGCCCGATCTCCAGCTTTTCAAAGCGCACCGTACCATCCGCGCCGATGGGCAAAGTCGTGCCCTCAAGCTTCTTCTCTGCTGCATACGCGGCAAGCCTTGCGGCAAGCTCCGGAGACTGCACGTCGTCCAGCGTTTCTCCGCATCCGGAGAAATCCGCCGCAGGCACGAAGCAGTAATTGCCGTTCTCCTCAAACACCTCGCCCACCTGATAAAGCGTCAGCGAACCGCCGGGCACGACGGTCTCGCCCGCGTGCATGGTCACGGTGATCACACCCTCCTGCGTTTTATCCGGCACGTTATGCGCGGAAACCGCCGTACTCAACAAGCAGGCGAAAACGAGAGCCGCAAGCAAAGAGATTATTCGATTTCTCATTTTCCTTTCCTCCTGTTCTTTCCGCGCCGGGGCAGCAGCAGAATGATCAGCAGCACCAGCAGAATGGGCGCTGCAATGAGCGGCGCAACCAGAATCGGTTCGATCTGCAGCGCATCGGCCGCGACATGCACGGTCGGGATCTCGGGGCTGTTCTCCACCCGATGGCCGCGCACCAGAAGCCGGTGCGTGTTGACGCCGTAGGGCGTGCAGGTGACCAGCGTGCACAGATCCTCGCCCGGCACGATCTGCAGGGCATCCATTTCGTGCGGCTCAACGATCAGAATCTGGTCGATTTCATACGTC
>JBJEOO010000295.1:13313-21785 GCA_051880755.1 Hominenteromicrobium sp. | reverse complement strand
ATTCTCCATTTCTGCTGGTAGTTATCTTTGACAGGCGGCTTAAAACGCCCAGTTGCCGCTGCGGAATACCGGAACGGTCTCGCCGTCCGGCGTGATGCCGTCGATATTCAGCGTGTTGTCGCCGATCATGAAATCGACATGGATGACGGAGTCGTTGACGCCCTTTTCGTGCGCCTGATCAAGCGTCATATTCTCATAGCCCTCGAGCACGTTCTGGAATCCCATGCCCAGCGCAATGTGGCAGGAGGCATTCTCATCGAACAGCGTGTTGTAAAACAGAATGCCGAGGTTCGAGATCGGGGAATCGTGCGGGATCAGCGCAAGCTCGCCGATCATCGCCGCGCCCTCGTCCATTGCGATCATGCGCTCCAGAAGCTCCTGACCCTTCTCCGCCTTGCAGGAGACGACGCGGCCGTCCTTGAAGGTGATGGAGAAATTCTCGATCAGATTGCCCTGATAGGAGAGCGGCATCGTCGCGACGACCGTGCCCTCTGCCTGACCCTTCATCGGTGTGGTGAAGATTTCCTCGGTCGGCATATTCGGATTGAAGAACGTGCCGTCGAGCAGCGTTTCGCCGCCGCCCATCCATTGCGCGGTCGGGATCAGCCCGCAGATAAAATCGGTGCCGTTCGGGCTGTAGTAGTGCATCTTCGTGAAGTGATAGCTGTTCAGCTTCTCATAGCGCGCCTTGAGCGCCGCGTTGTGCGCCTTCCACGCTTCGACGGGGTCATTGTCCTTTGTGACGCGCACCGTCTCGAAAATCGCGTCCCACAGCTTCTTCATCGCCGTGCTTGTGCGCTCGCCGGGGAAAACCTTTTTCGCCCACTTTTCGCTCGGCACCGCAACAATCGTCCACTGATGCTTGCCCTCCATCGCGTCGCGGTACGGCTTTCTGACCTTCATGCGCGCGAGGTTCGCCTTCTGCATCTTCTCGACGTTCACGCCCTTGAGACCGTCCGGATCGTCCGAATCGATCCAGATGCGCACGGGCAGCTCTTCAACCTGCTGCTGCATGCGGGCCTTTTCCCACTCATGCGTCGCGGAGAGCGTTCTCAGGCTCTCCTTGCGGTAGCGCAGACGATCGTATTCCTGATTCGTCCAGCGGATGTCCACCCACTTCGCGCCCGCCTTGTAAGCTTCGTCGGCCACCATCAGCGTGAAGTCCGCCTGCGCGGTGTCGGCCATAATCACCGCGCCCTGTCCTTTCTTAATGTTGACGCCCATCTTCACGATAAGCTTCGCGTATTTTCTGAGCATTGTCTTATTCATAAAAGAACCGTTTCCTTTCTGTAAAATCATTGATCCTTATATGGCTCCCTCCCCGAGGGAGCTGTCGAGCGAATGCGAGACTGAGGGTGTAAGATATAGCAATCCATATATGTCCCCCTCCTTGAGGGGGATGTCCGTGAAACGGACAGGGGGAGTAAGATCAGCTCGCTTCTGTTTTCACTCCTTCCGTCACGCTTCGCGTGCCACCTTCCTCAGAGAGGAAGGCTTATAAGGTTGTGTCTTTTACAAAGACGCAACCTTCTCCTGCAGCGCGGCGTTCTTTGCCGCGACGCCCTTTTCCATGTCGAGCTTCATCTGCTCGAGCTGAGCGGCAATGGCGTCGTCCGAAAGGGCGAGCATCTGTGCCGCGAGGATCGCCGCGTTGTCCGCGCCGTCAATCGCAACCGTGGCCACGGGAATACCGGAGGGCATCTGCACCGTTGCGAGCAGCGCGTCCAGACCGTCAAGCGTGGACGACTTGACCGGAATACCGATAACCGGCAGCGTCGTGTGTGCCGCGAGGACACCCGCGAGATGCGCCGCTTTGCCTGCGGCCGCAATGATGACGCCGAAGCCCTCAGCCTTTGCATTCTTCGAAAACTCCGCCGCAGCGTCCGGCGTGCGGTGTGCGCTCATCACGCGAACCTCCACCGGAATACCGAAGCCCTTCAGACGTTTGATTGCGGGTGCGACGGTCGGGAAATCGCTGTCGCTCCCCATAATAACAGCTACCTTTTTGCTCATAAAAATCACCAATCCTTCCAAAACTCAGCCCCTGGCTGGATACAAAAGAAACAGGCTGTGCGCAGAACACAGCCTGAAATTTTAAAATTGGTCGCAAAACCCCGCGGCGGATACGGAACAAACACACATCATTTCCAAACCATGCCACCTCCGGGTTCTGTCTCCCTGAATCGCGTACATCCCTATTTTACGGGATTTTGCGCCGTTTTTCAATAGGTTTTACGGTTTTTATGGAAATTGATGAAATTGTACGGCCGCACCTTTTAGGCTTTTGGCGTATCGGTCGTGAAGAGCTCCTTCATGCTGGCTGCAAGGCCTGCCACACCCTGAATATTCGAGGGAATGATGATCTTGGTCGCCTTACCGTCGGCCGCTTTTTCAAACGCCTCGAGGCTCTTGATCGTCAGCACGCCCTCGCTCGGCGCCGCTTCGTTTAAGAGCTTGATCGAGTCCGCCAGCGCACGCTGCACGGAGAGGATGGCCTCCGCCTCGCCCTGCGCTTCGCGGATCTTCGTCTCGCGCACAGCCTCTGCGCGCAGGACGGCCGATTCCTTCTGGCCTTCGGCGATCAGGATGGCGCTGCGCTTCTCGCCCTCGGCATCGAGGATCTTCGCGCGGCGCTCGCGCTCCGCCTTCATCTGCTTCTCCATCGAATCCTGAATTTCCTTCGGCGGGATGATATTCTTCAGCTCGACGCGGTTGACCTTGATGCCCCACGCGTCGGTCGCCTCGTCGAGGATCACGCGGATCTTCGAGTTGATGACGTCGCGGGAGGTCAGCGTGTGGTCGAGCTCCATGTCGCCAATGATGTTTCGGAGCGTTGTCGCGGAGAGATTCTCGATCGCGGAGATCGGGCGCTCCACGCCGTAAGCATACAACTTCGAATCGGTGATCTGGAAATACACGACCGTATCAATCTGCATCGTGACGTTATCCTTCGTGATAACCGGCTGGGGCGGGAAGTCGATGACCTGCTCCTTGAGCGAGACCTTCTTCGCGATGCGGTCGATAAACGGGATCTTGAAGTGCAGGCCGGTGCTCCACGTTGCGTGATACGCGCCGAGGCGCTCAATGACGTAGGCGTGCGCCTGCGGAACGATCTTGATGTTCGAGATCAGAACGGCTACCACGATAACAATCAGCAGCACAAGGGCGATCAGACCATAATTGATTTCGATAATGGGCATATTGTTCTTCCTTTCTCCTCTTAATTGTTGCTTTCGGCGGGCGAAACGATGAGCTTGACGCCCTCGATGCGCTCCACCTTGACCTTCGTACCGGTGGGGATGGCCACGCCGTCCAGACTGCGCGCCGTCCAGTCACCTCCAAGCACCGTGACGCGCCCTTTGGCGAGCACGTTGTCGATGGCTTCTGTGACGACCGCCTCGCGTCCGACTACCCGGTCTGCGTTTGTATGCGTCTCCTTGTCTGCCAGGAACCGGCGCACAAACGGACGCGTTGCGAGCAGCAGCACCAGCGTGACGCTCGCCGCCAGAATCACCTGCAGCCACAGCGGCGCACCGAACACGGCTGCGATCAATCCCACCAGGCCGCCGCCGGCAAACCAGATGGAAATGAGCTGCGGGCTTGCGGCTTCCACGACGACCGCCAGAATGATGACAGCCACCCAAATCATAATTTCCACGTTCTCCCTCTCCTTTCCCGGACATATTCCACAGACTTTTTCGTTTTGTCGTCTGTGTTTTGTACACCCCTATCATACAGGATTCCCGCGCAATTTGCAAGTGAAATCCAAGGGATATGGTAAAAAGCCGTGCCCCAAAACCCGCATGAATTCTGCGTTTTTCGGGGCACAAAAAGAAAATGGGATGAAATTTTCACAAGATGGTCGAAATAGAAAATCCCGCGCTGATACAGCGCTCGTCATCTACCGCGCACTTCATGAACGAGCAGATCAGGCGGCAGCGGTCGTTGAGGTCGAAGCCAAACTGCACCCCACCGCCCGTTTCGGCGTCGGCAAGGTATGCGAAGTACACGTCCATCCGCGCCGCGTCGAACACTTCCTCGGTAACGTCCTGCGCTGTGTCGCTCACTTCCCTGCACAGACGCACGGCAAAGGGCGCGCCGTACTGCTCGACGAGCTGTTCCGCGCACGCGCGCAGGGTTTGCACCGAAGCCGCGTCGTCCGCGAGCGTTGTATATGCCACGGCAGAACCGAAAATACCGTCGCCGCCATACTCCACACAGAGCTCCGTCTGCATTGGCAGACCACACCAGTTGTATTCCTTGACGTACAACCCGTCGCCGAATGCCATCTCGTTCGTCAGCCCGAGCACCTTGACCGCTTCCTCTCCCGGTTTGCCGAATACTTCGAGCAGCTTTTCATCAATCGCCGGTTCGCATGGCGCCGCACACCCCGCGAGCGCCAAGAGCAGCGTGCACAGCAGAATTACCATTGCCCTTTTCATATCGCCTCACCCTTTCGATTTCAGTTTACCATATCGCGCAGGGGGCGTCAACGCAAAAACCCCCGAAACCGAGAGGGTTTCGGGGGTCTGATTGCTATAAATCGGGAGCGTCCTAGTGTCCGCGTTTGCTGCGCCGATTTCCTACACCGGCGCAGTGAGCGAAGCGAACGATTCCGCGACCTCGCCGCGGGGCGTCCCCGCTTAGTACATGCCGCCCATGTCGGGTGCTGCCGGAGCTGCCGGAGTGGGCTCCTTGATGTCCGCGACGAGGGACTCAGTGGTGAGAACCGTGGATGCCACAGAGGAAGCGTTCTGCAGAGCGGAGCGCGTGACCTTTGTCGGGTCGACGATGCCTTCCTCGATCATATCGCCGTAGGTATCGGTGAGTGCGTTGTAGCCGTAGCCGACGGTTGCCTTGTCCTTGAGGTGCTCGATGATGACGGAGCCCTCAACGCCCGCGTTTGTCGCGATCTGGCGAACCGGCTCCTCGAGTGCCTTCAGCACGATGGACGCACCGGTCTTCTCGTCGCCTTCGACGGAATCGACGTATGCCTTGACCGCCGGGATGGCGTCGATGAGCGCCGTGCCGCCGCCAGCGACGATGCCTTCCTCAACCGCAGCCTTCGTTGCGGCGAGCGCATCCTCGATGCGGAGCTTCTGCTCCTTCATCTCGATCTCGGTTGCAGCGCCAACCTTGATGACCGCCACGCCGCCTGCGAGCTTCGCAAGGCGCTCCTGCAGCTTCTCACGGTCGAAATCGGAGGTTGTGGTCTCGATCTGGCTTCTGATCTGGCCGACGCGGCTCTTGATGGCCTCGCTGCTGCCTGCGCCGTCGACGATGATGGTGTTCTCCTTGTCGATCTTGACCTGACGTGCACGGCCGAGCTGGGCGATCGTTGTGTCCTTGAGCTCAAGGCCGAGCTCGGAGGAGATAACCTGGCCGCCGGTGAGGGTGGCGATATCGGTGAGCATTTCCTTTCTTCTGTCGCCGAAGCCCGGAGCCTTGACCGCAACGCAGGTGAAGGTGCCGCGCAGCTTGTTGAGGATCAGCGTGGTGAGCGCTTCGCCCTCGACGTCCTCGGCGATGATGACGAGCTTCTTGCCGCTCTGGACGATCTGCTCGAGCAGCGGGAGAATCTCCTGAATATTCGAAATCTTCTTATCTGTGATGAGGATATACGCGTCGTCGATGACCGCAACCATCTTGTCGGTATCGGTCGCCATGTACGGCGTGATATAGCCGCGGTCGAACATCATGCCCTCGACGACCTCGCTGTACGTCTCCGCCGTCTTGGATTCCTCGACGGTGATGACGCCGTCGGACGTGACCTTATCCATCGCGTCGGCAATCAGGTTGCCGATCTGCTCGCTGCTGGAGGAAACCGCCGCAACACGCGCGATGTCCTTCGTGCCGGAGACCTTCTTGGAGTTCTTGATGACCGCATCGACTGCGACATCGGTCGCCTTCTGCATGCCGCGGCGGAGAACCATCGGGTTTGCGCCGGCTGTGACGTTCTTCATGCCCTCGCGGATGAGCGCCTGTGCGAGCAGGGTAGCCGTCGTGGTGCCGTCGCCTGCGACGTCGTTCGTCTTCGTCGCGACTTCCTTGACGAGCTGTGCGCCCATGTTCTCGAACGCGTCCTCCAGCTCCACTTCCTTCGCAATCGTCACGCCGTCGTTCGTGATGAGCGGAGAGCCGAACTTCTTGTCGAGCACAACGTTTCTGCCCTTCGGGCCGAGTGTAATCTTAACCGTATCGGCGAGCTTGTTGATGCCGCCGAGGAGCGCCTTTCTGGCGTCTTCACCGTAAATAATCTGCTTTGCCATGATCTGTTACCTCTTTCAATAATAATAAACATTGTCTCCCTCTCGGAGGGAGGGGACCGTCGTCAGACGGTGGAAGGAGTGAGAATAGATTGCGCTGATCTTACTCCCTCAGTCTCGCCTTGCGGCGAGCCGGCTCCCTCGGGGAGAGAGCCGCGTAAGGTTTAAGTTTTTACTCCACAATCGCGAGCACGTCGGACTGACGGACAATGGTGTATTCCTCGCCGTCGATCTTGACCTCTGTGCCGGTATACTTGCCGGTGATAACGCGGTCGCCGGCCTTGAGCTGCATGACGACTTCCTTGCCGTCCACCATACCGCCGGGGCCAACGGCGATAACTCTCGAGATCTGCGGCTTCTCCTGCGAAGCGCTTGTGAGCACGATGCCGCTCTTTGTGGTCTCCTCAGCCTTTTCCGCCTGGATGAGCACTCTGTCTGTCAAAGGTTTAATGGTCATAATTCCTACCTCCGGCGCGTTTTCCCTCGCGCCGTTATCCTTTCTCCCCGCTGTCATAAATTGTTTTTCGCGCTCCGCGGGGTGAAGGGCGAAACCCGCCGGCATATTGTACCGACGGTAAAGCATTACAAGTTCAGAAAGCCCCGGCCGTCCGGCCTTCAGGCTTTAGCACTCCATCTCCCCGAGTGCTAAACTTATTCTAACCACTTGGTCAAGAAAAGTCAATAGGTATTTTGGGAATTTTTCACTTTTAACATTTCCGTAATATTTGTTCGTGTTCCGCAGCAGAAAAACGGGTGTGACGGTCAACCGTCACACCCGTTTCCGATGTTTATTTCTTTTCTGACAAACCGGCCTGTCTCACAGAAGCCCGTCATACTCCGCAAACGGCTCGAGACTCCGCTTCAGGATGCCGTTCATGTATGCAATCAGAATTCCGTAATTCGTATAGGGTACGCCGCTTTCCTCGGCAAGACTCTGGCGGTACTGCATCTCGCGCTCATTGAGCATACAGCCGCCGCAGTGAACGACAAGCGCGTACGGGGTGAGATCCTCGGGGAACGCGCCGCCGGAGGTAAACGCAAAGTCAAAGGTCTTGCCGGTGTGCTGCCGAATCCAGCCCGGCAGCTTGACGGTGCCGATATCCTCGCACTGGCGGTGATGCGTACAGCCTTCAGAGATCAGGATGCGGTCGCCGTCCCCGAGGCGTTCAAGCGCCGCAGCCCCGCGCACGGCGGTCTCCAGCACGCCCTTATAGCGCGCAAAGAGAATGGAAAATGACGTGAGCGGCACACTTTCCGGCACAATCCGCTTCACCTTCCCGAATGCCTGACTGTCCGTGACGACAAGCTTCGGCGGCGTTTTCAGACCGGCCAGCACACCCGGCAGCTCCTCGACCTGCGTGACGGCGCATGTCGCCTGTGCATCGAGGATATCCCGGATCGCCTGCACCTGCGGCAGAATCATGCGGCCTTTCGGCGCAGAGGAATCAATCGGCGTAACCAGCACGACATGGTCGCCCGGCTCCAGCAGGTCGCCGAGAATGACCTTGTGATTCTCGCCGTCCTTGGCGAGCGCCGCAATCTTTTCCTTGAGCTCGTGAATATGCTCGCCGGTCAGCGCGCTGACGGCCATTTCATTTTCGCCCAGCGTCTGCACCGCTGTCAGGTCAGACTTATTGTACACCGTGATGTACGGCACGCCCTTCTTTGCAAACAGCGCGCAAAGCGCTTCATCCTCCGCCGTTTTGCCGATGCTGCCGTCTACAACAAGCACCGCGACGTCCGTCTTGTTCAGCACCTGCCGCGCCCGCTGGACGCGCAGCATGCCGACGTCGCCCTCGTCGTCGATGCCCGGCGTATCGATGATCACCACCGGCCCGAGCGGCAGCAGCTCCATCGCTTTCTGCACAGGGTCGGTTGTCGTTCCCTTCACATCCGAGACAATTGACAGTGCCTGCCCGGTCACGGCGTTCACCACGCTTGATTTGCCCGCGTTGCGCCGCCCGAAAAAGGCGATGTGTACGCGGTTGGCCGATGGGGTCTGGTTCAGGTTTGCCATAATTCATCTTCCCTTCGTTACCGATTATATTTTTCATACCTTATAAGCCCCCTCTTTGAGGGAGGTGGCACGCGAAGCGTGACGGAAGGAGTAAAAACAGATTGATCTTATCTTACTCCCCCTGTCTGCTCCGCAGACATCCCCCTCCCTGAGGGGGACACACAAGGATATTTAATTACTCCCTCAGTC
>JBJEOO010000295.1:0-13213 GCA_051880755.1 Hominenteromicrobium sp. | reverse complement strand
TCGCGTTCGCTCGACAGCTCCCTCAGAGAGGGAGCCGTATAAGGATATTTGATTACTCCCTCAGTCTCGCGTTCGCTCGACAGCTCCCTCAGAGAGGGAGCCGTATAAGGATATTTGATTAAAACCGGAAATCCCTTGCGCCGTCGTGAATCTTTGCGACATACTCACCCGTGAGACGCCGTGTTTTTTCATTCGGAATATTCGCAAGCTCCGCCTGAATCATCGCTTCGCCGATGCGCTTTGTCTCCTCGCTGGCGTAATCCTCGAGGAACTCCTTCAGCGTAATCAGTGCGTTCGGATGACAGCAGTTCTGGATCTGGCCGCTCTTGCACAGGCTCATAAAGCGGTCGCCGGTGCGGCCCTCGCGGTAGCATGCCGTGCAGAACGAAGGAATGTGCCCGTTTTCCATCAGCCAGCGGACAACCTCATCCAGCGAGCGCTGGTCGGAAACGTCGAACTGCTCGGTATCCGTGGGGCGTTCTTCCTCCGCGTAGCCGCCGACCGAGGTTCTGGACGCGCCGCTGATCTGTGAAACGCCGAGATTGATGACCTGCTCACGCACCTTCTGGCTCTCACGCGTCGAGATGATCATGCCGGTGTACGGCACGGCGATGCGGATCAGCGCGCAGATCTTGGCGAACGTCTCGTCGCTGATGCCGTTGTCGAACTTCGTGGGGTCGATGTCGTCGGCGCGCTTGAGACGCGGGACGCTGATGGTATGCGGACCGACGCCGTGTACCGCCTCCAGGTGCTCCGCGTGCATGAGCTGACCGGCAAATTCGTAGCGGTACAATTCCAGACCGTACAGCACACCGAGACCCACATCGTCGATGCCGCCCTCCATCGCGCGGTCCATCGCTTCGGTATGGTAGGCGTAGTTGTGCTTCGGTCCCGTGGGATGCAGCTTTTCGTAGCTTTCCTTGTGGTAGGTTTCCTGGAACAGAATATAGGTGCCGATGCCCGCTTCCTTGAGCTTTCTGTAATTCTCAACGGTTGTCGCGGCAATGTTGACGTTGACGCGGCGGATCGCACCGTTCTTATGCTGGATGCTGTAAATCGTCTTAATGCAGTCGAGAATGTACTCGATCGGGTTGTTCACCGGGTCCTCGCCCGCTTCAATCGCGAGGCGCTTGTGGCCCATATCCTGCAGCGCGATAACCTCCTTGGCGACCTCCTCCTGCGTCAGCTTGCGGCGCGGAATGTGGCCGTTCTGGCGGTGATACGGACAGTAGACACAGCCGTTTACGCAGTAGTTCGAGAGATACAGCGGCGCAAACATGACGATGCGGTTGCCGTAGAATTTCTTCTTGATCTCCCCGGCGAGCGCGTAAATTTCCGCGATCACCTCCGGATCCTCGCAGGCCAGCAGCACCGAAGCCTCCCGGTGGGAAAGGCCCTTGCATTCCCGCGCCTTGTCGAGAATTTCGCGGATCAGCGGCAGATTGGTGCAGTTCTCGTCGGCGTATTTCAGCGTTGCCTCAATTTCTTCGTGGCAGATGAATTCCTCCGCCTTCATGGATTTTGGATCGTACATTTTTAAATTCCTTTCTTTCGGGTCAGACAGGCTTCCCCGTTAGTGATGATATATCAAAACCGGCTTTGCCGGCTTTTTCCGCTCTTATGCCTGTTCCTGGCTCGTAAAGCTGGAATAGGCCGTTTTGATGCTGACGCCCGCAATGCGCCCCAGCTTGCCCGCCATCGCGCTGATGGCGTCCTGCGGCGCGTCGACCGCTACACTGATAATGTGGATGTTCTTCTGGCGGTACGGAATGCCCATGCGCCCGATCACATACCGGCCGTATGTGTGCAGAACCGCATTGACCTCCTCGGCCCGGGCGCTGTCCCCGAGAATGATGCTCATAACCGCAACGCGTGTTTCCATGCTGCACGCCTCCTCGTGATTTTATGTAAACAAAAAGCTTCCTGCCGGAAAAGCAGGAAGCTCCGCAAGGCAGACTGCCGTCTGCCTCTCACTCCTATTTCTTTCCGGCTTCTACGCGGCGGATGCCTTGTATACAGTGCGAAAATTTGTTGTTCGGTGCGCCGCAGAAATGCTTTGGCGAACCGCTTGAATTCATTATAGAACAGTTTGTTCCGTTCGTCAAGACCAACCTGTAAGGGCCGCGCCCACAACAGGCGCGGCCCAATCTTTTTTTTATACGTCCAGCAGCGTGATGATATGCCGCGGGCAGGCTTCCACGCATTTGCCGCAGCCGACACACTTTTCGGGGTCGACCTGCGCGCAGAAGTTCTGTACCTTCACCGCGCCGTATTCGCACGCTTTCATGCATTTGCCGCAGCCGATACAGCCGATCTTGCAGACCTTCATCGTCTGTGCGCCCTTGTCGCAGTTTGAGCAGCGGACGACCGCCTGCTTTTTCAGCGGCACAAAGCTGATCAGGCCCTTCGGGCACGCGGCCACACACTGGGAGCAGCCGCGGCATTTTTCCGGATTAACCGACGCCATGCCGTTGCAGACGCTGATTGCGCCGTAGGGACATGCGGCGGCACAGTCGCCCATGCCCATGCAGCCGAAGCGGCAGCTTGTGATGCCGCCCGCGAGGAACGTGGACGCCGAGCAGCTCCGGATGCCGTCATAGTTCATCTTGTCGCTGGTCATATCATAGCTGCCCATACAGTGTACGAGCGCCGTTTTTTTCTCCACCGCGACGTCACCGACGCCGAGCAGCTCGGCACAGGCTTTGGCACACTCCTCACCGCCGGGTGAGCACAAACCGGCCTTGGCCTCGCCCTTGGAGAGCGCGGCGGCATAGCCGGAGCAGCCCGAGAAGCCGCACGCGCCGCAGTTTGCGCCGGGCAGCACCTCCAGCAGCGCCTCGGCCTTTTCGTCCTTCGGCACCGCCATGACGACCGACGCCACCGCGAGGATGATGCCCGCCAGCAGACCGATGCCCGCGACGATCAGGATTGGGATAAGAATATCCATGAAGTGATCCCCTTTCGTTTCAGTCTTGTGGCGGCTCAGCCGAGCAGGCCGTCCACGATGCCGTTAAAGCCGAGGAACGATACCGCAACAAGCGAAGCGGCAATCAGCGTAATCGGCAGGCCCTTGAGGAAATCCGGCACATCGCAAAGCTCGAGGCGCTCGCGCACACCGGCGAAAATCACCATTGCGACCATGAAGCCGATGCCGGCGCCGAACGCGTTGACAAGCGACTGCACATAGCCGAAGCTCGGATCCGACGCGCCCTTCTCAAGCACGAGCATCGTGACGCCCAGCACCGCGCAGTTCGTCGTGATCAGCGGCAGATAAATACCCAGCGCATTGTACAGCGGCGGCATGTACCGGCGCAGCACGATTTCCAGAAGCTGCACCAGCGCCGCAATAATCAGGATAAAGACAACGGTCTGAAGATAATCGAGATTATTCGGCACAAGCACATAGGTGTACACCGGCCATGTGACCGCCGTCGCGATGACCATGACGACCGTAACGGCGCAGCTCATGCCGAAAGCGGTGTTGAGCTTCTTGGAAACGCCGAGGAACGGGCAGATGCCGAGGAACTTATTCAGAATATAGTTTTCCGTGAGAATGGCGGCGAGAAAAATGCCGACCAGTACCTTGAGATCCATTACTTGCCGTCCGCCTCCTTTTCACACTTTTCCTGTATCTTCGAGCAGGACGCCGCCAGCGGGCAGGACGCGCAGCTCATCGTTTCGGGCGCCTTGCCTTCCGCCGAAAGCTTGCCCGCGAGCGCAATCAGAATGCCGAAAACGAAGAAGCCGCCCGGCGGGAGCAGGAAGATGATAATCGGATCCATAAAGTTGGAAAGGATCGGAATGCCGAACACCGTGCCTGCGCCCAGCAGCTCGCGGATGATGCCCATCGCCAGCAGCGCGGCCGTAAAGCCGACGCCCATGCCCAGACCGTCCACAATGCTCGGAAGAACCTTATTCTTGCTCGCATACATCTCGGCACGGCCGAGGATGATGCAGTTGACGACGATCAGCGGCAGGAACACGCCCAGATGCTTGTCAAGCGCCGGCACAAACGCCTTGACGAGAAGCTGCACGATCGTGACAAAGCCGGCAATAATCGTGATATAAGCCGGAATACGCACCTTATCGGGAATGACCTTCTTGAGCAGCGAGATGACGGCATTCGAGCAGACAAGCACGAAGGTTGTCGCAATACCCATGCCGATGGCGTTCGACGCGGCGGTCGTCACGGCGAGCGTGGCGCATGTGCCGAGCATCAGGCGCAGCACCGGGTTCTCCTTGATGATGCCCTTGGTAAATTCCTGTCTGAGATTTTTCGCCATATCACGCGCCCCCTTTCACGGCATGATACTGTTCGATTGCCGCGTTCACGGCGTTTGTCACCGCGCGGCTTGTGATGGACGCACCGGTCAGCGCTTCAATCTCGCCCTCGGCGGGCGCTTTGTTTTTGACGAGCGTGATGCCGTTTTCCGGCGCCGGCTGCTTGAACTGATCGGTAAACGACGTGCGTTCCGCGTTCGCGCCGAGGCCCGGCGTTTCATCATGCTCGAGGATGACGACACCGGTGATTTCACCTTCGGCACTGATGCCGGTCATGACCTTTACCGTACCGCCGTAGCCCTTCGACTCCGTCTCAAAGACATAGCCGATGACGGAGCCGCCCGCGGTGCCCGTATAGTAATCGCCGCAGTCCTCAAAGCTTTCGGCACTGCTCAGCACGATCTTGCGGGATTCCTCCGCCGTGATGCGCGCCTGCTCGGCAATCCTGTCCTTCGTGAGCAGATTGGCGCCGGCCAGCAGCGCCGTGACGACAAGACAGATTGAAAAAAGAATCAGCGCGGGCTTCAGCACGGTTTTTGCAGAAAGCTTCATTTTGCAGCACCCGCCTTTCCGGTCTTGGGCTTGCCGAATGCACGCGGCTTCACAACGCGTTCAATCAGCGGCACAAGGATATTCATCAGAACAATGGAGTACGAAACGCCCTCCGGCAGAGAACCGAATTCACGGATCAGGATCGTCAGCACACCGCAGCCGACGGCGTAGACGATGCGCGCGCCGAAATTGATCGGGCTGGTGGTATAATCGGTCGCCATGAAAATCGCGCCGATCATCAGGCCGCCTGAAAGCAGGTCGAGAAGCGGATCGCGGCCGAGCAGCAAAGAGAGCACCGCCGCCGTCGCAAGATATGTAACCGGGATAACCGGGCTGATCACGCGCCGGACGACCAGATAAATGCCGCCGATCAGCAGCGCCAGCGCGCAGGTTTCGCCCAGGCAGCCGCCCGTATTGCCGAGGAACATATCGAGATAGGACGGCATCGCGTCCGCCGAGCCTTCCGCCAGCATACCGAGCGGCGTCGCGGTCGTAACGGCATCCGCAAAGCTGTGGTCCATCGGCGCCGTCCATGCGGTCATTTTCGCCGGGAAGGAATTCATCAGGATAATGCGCGCCGTCAGCGCCGGGTTCACAAAGTTCTGCCCGATACCGCCGAACATCTGCTTGACCACGACGATGGCGATCACACCGCCGAACGCCGCGATGATCGGGCTGATGGAAACCGGCAGGTTCATCGCAAGCAGAATGCCGGTCACGACGCAGGAAAGGTCGCCGACCGTCTGCGGCCGCTTCATAACGCGGCGCGAAATGTATTCGCTCAGAATGCACGCCGCCACCGTTGTGAGGATGATCACCGCCGCGCGGAACCCGAAGAGAATCACCGAAGCGATCATCGCAGGCGTCAGCGCAATGATAACATCCAGCATAAGGGTCTGCGTCGTGTCCTTCGCGTGGAAATGCGGGGATGAGGAGACAATCAGTTTATTCATTTCTTCGCATTCTCCTTCTTGACGTAGAATTTGCCGAGGCGGATCGCCTGCACGATGCGGCGGTTCGCCGGGCAGGAATACGAGCAGCAGCCGCATTCCATGCAGGTCATGATATCGAGCTGCCTGAGCATCGCGACGTCCTTGCGCTCGGCGTATTTCTCGAGCTTCGTGGGCACCAGATGCATCGGACATGCCGCTACGCAGCGGCCGCAGCGGATGCAGTCCGTCGGCTCCGCAAGCCTTGCTTCCCGCTCGCCGAACGCGAGAATGCCGTTGTTCTGCTTTAAAATCGGCAGCTCATCGCTTGTCACGGCGACGCCCATCATTGGGCCGCCCATGATGATCTTCTTCGGCTCTTCCTTATAGCCGCCGCAGAATTCCATCAGCTCCGCAATCTTTGTGCCGATCGGCACAATCACGTTCTGCGGATTGGTGACTGCGCTGCCGTCCACCGTAACGCGCTTGAGCGTCAGCGGCATGCCGGTTTTCATATAGCTTGCAAAGAAGGAAACGGACGCGATATTCATCACAAGGCACCCGACATCCGCCGGCAAGCTGCCTGCAGGCACCTTGCGGCCCGTGCAGGCCTGCACAAGGACTTTCTCAGCGCCCTGCGGATAGCGGGCATGCAGCGGAAGCACGCGGACCTCGTCGTTCGGATCCAACTGCGGATCGTCCGCGATTTTCCTCAGCGCCTCGATGGCGTCCGGCTTATTGTCCTCAATGGCGATCAGCACGCGGTGCACATCCAGAATTTCCTTGATCTTGTAAATGCCGGTCAGGACATTTTTTCCGTTCTCGAGCGCTTCGCGGTGATCGGAGGTGATGTACGGCTCGCATTCCGCGACATTCACGATCAGCGTATCGATGCTCTTGTCCTCCGGAACATTCAGCTTGACATGCGCCGGGAAGCCCGCGCCGCCGAGGCCGACCAGACCCGAAGCCCGCGCCGCCTCAGCAAGCTCTTTCTTCGTTGTGATCTCTGCCGGCGGCTGGATTGCGGGGTCGTGCTCCATCAGACCGTCCGATTCGATCACAACCGCGTCGACCATCTGGCCGCCGAGCATCATGACCTTTGCAATCTCCTTCACCGTGCCGGAAACCGAGGCGTGGATCGGCGCGGAAACGTACGCCGTGCTGTCCGCAACCTTCGTACCGACATACACATGATCGCCTTTTTTGACGACAGGCGTACACGGCGCGCCGATGTGCTGCGTCATCGGCAGCGTAACGACCGCCGGCGGCGGCATCACACGGGTCTGAGCCTGCGCCGTATTCTTGCAGTGCGGCACAGGCGCACCGCCGTGTGTGCGGTACGGATGCTTCGGAAAAAGTTCTTTCATCTTTGTCCGTCCTTTCAAAGTGTTCTAAAAAACAGACTTTGCCAGCAGAAAAACCGGCAAAGTCGACCTATTCGTTTTGCTTTATTTTAACACCGCCCGGCACAATTGGCAAGAGCCAAGCTCACAAAAAACCGCTTTTCGGAGCGAAAATTCACAAAGTCCGGCGGGCGGCGGAAATCCGTCCCGTCTCGTATTCCTCGCGCAGGATCGAATAGCACGCATCATCAAAAACCTTGCCGTCAAACCGGCGGAAGGCGTGCGGAACGACGCCTTCAAAGATGAATCCCGCGCGCTCAATGACACGGCGCGACCGCTCGTTGCCGACAAAATGGCGGATGCCGACGACATCGACGCGCATCACGTCAAAGGCGTGGCGCACCATGCCGCGCAGCGCCTCGGTCATGTAGCCGCAGTGCCAGTAGCGGCGGGCCAGCTCATAGCCGACGGAAACGCTGTTCGTCTGATAACGCCCGATATCGTTCTGAAATTTGATTTTGCCGGCGATCTCCCCCGTGCTTTTCAGCGTGATGGCAAAAGCATACGGGTCGTCCGCCGTGCGCCTCAGCTCCGCCTGCGCTTCCTCGGGCGACAGCACAGGCCTTGACCCCGCCGCCATCATGATCTCCGGATCGGCGGCGAACAGCAGAAAGCCCGGCATGTCCTGCATCGACCACCGCCGCAGCAGCAGCCGTTCCGTTTCAATCACGGCGCCGCCTGAAAATGCGTTCACAGAGTCACCCCCTCGGGCAGAATAAACCGCAGAGCGCCCGGCATCACCGTGTACGTCTCATGGGATGCACGCACGCAGTTGCCGTCCATGTTGCTGACAAGCTCCACGTCGCTCTGAATTTCAATCTTTGTGCCGCGGCGATAGGTCAGAAGATCCGCAAAGCGCGCGCTGTCAATATGCTCGCCGCGCTTGTATTTGCCCACAAGGCTCGGGATGCGGCGGTAAGCCGGCCGGCGGATCAGCACAAAATCGAGCAGTCCGTCGTTCAGCACCGCCTTCGGCGCCCCGCAGTAGCCGCCGCCGTACCAGCGGCCGTTGCCCGCAAGGGCAAACATATACTCCCCGCTGTAGGTTTCCGTCTCCCCGCGCTCATTCACAAGCGTGACGGTCATCGGATCGGCAAGCTTGCCGAAAAAGCACTTAATCAGCGAAAGCGTATAGGAAAGCTCGCCCGATACCGCCGGCAAATGCTTATAGCGCGTCATTTCGTCGGCAACCTTCGCATCAAAGCCGAGCGAGCAGATATTGACGGCGTCGCCGTGCTCGGTGCGGATCATATCGATCGGAACCGCCGTGCCGCGCTGCTGGCGTTCAAAATTCATGAAGATCTCCCGTTCGCCGAGCGTGCGCACAAAATCGTTGCCGCTGCCGCACGGAAAAACGCCGACTGCGGCGTTTTCACAATTCACGGCGCCGCGCACAATTTCCAGCAGCGTCCCGTCGCCGCCGACCGCCCAAATGCGCACCGGATCCCCGCGCTGCGCCGCTGCCCGCGAAAGCTCCTCGCCGTGGCCCGCGCGCTCCGTCAGGCGAATTTCAAATTCGCCCCCGTGCGCCGCATGATATGCTTTGGCGCGCTCGATAAAAAACACCGCCGCGTCCCGTTTTCCCGCCTTCGGATTGATAATATACACATCCCGCATGATTTTACCCTCTCCCGTGAAATCCCGAATATTCCCCGCGTCCGCCGCACCGGGCGCTCAGGATTTATAATACATATAATAGTTACACCGGATCATACCGTTGTAAAGCTTGCGCTTTTTGTCGGCCTTCCGCCCGAAGCAGGTCTCAAACTGCTCGTCCGGGCTGATAACGGCGTAGCTCCAGCCGCGCCTGGGCGTAAAGACACGTCCCATCACACGGTAGATTTCCTCCGCGCTTTTGACATCCAGCAGACGCTCTCCGTACGGCGGGTTGCAGATCACGCAGCCGTATGTGCCGCTGCCGTCAAAATCGGCGATATCCCGCACCGCAGCGGTCACGACGTCCGCAACGCCCGCTTTTCCTGCGTTTTCCAGCGTAAGCGCAACCGCTGCGGGGTCGATATCATAGCCGAACGCCCGGAAGCCCTCGTTCCGGCGCTCAAGCGCTTTCGCCGCCTGCCGTTCCTGCTCCCAGATATATCCGGGCACCGCGCGCCATTTTTCCGCCGCAAAATGACGGCGCAGACCGGGCGCAATGTGCATGGCGAGCAGTGCCGATTCAATCAGCACCGTGCCGGAGCCGCAGAACGGGTCGATCAGTGTGCCGTCCGTGCGCACGCGCGAGAGCTTTGCCAGCGCAGCGGCGAGCGTCTCCTTGATCGGCGCCTCGTTTGCGTGCTTCCTGTAGCCGCGCTTGTGCAGTCCCGCGCCGCTCGTGTCGAGCATGATGCTGACCTTGTCCTTCATAATCAGGAACTGTATCTGGTACAGCGGGCCGGTCTCCGGGAACCGCTCGAGCCTGTAGCGCGCCTTGAGGCTCTCAACGACCGCCTTCTTGATGATGGACTGGCAGTCCGGAACGCTCATCAGCGTGCTCGAAAGGCACCGTCCCTTGACCGGAAAAGCGTCGTCCCGGCCGATCCAGTCCGCCCACGGCAGCGCTGTAACCGCCCGGAACAGCGCGTCGAACGACTTGGCTTCAAAGGTGCCGAGCAGAACCAGAACGCGCTCCGAAAAGCGCGAACGGATATTGGCACGCGCAATCATCTCCGGAGAACCGTCGAACACGACGCGTCCGTTTTCCGGCGCGACGTTCTCCGCGCCCATTTCGCGCAGCTCGTCCGCCACAAGCCCCTCCACGCCCAAAAGGCAGGGGCAAACCAATCGATATGCTTTCACAAAATCACCGTTTTTCATTATAAATTCTAAGTTTTTTTCAGTATAGCATAGATTATGCCTTCCGCACAAGGCACAGGGAAAAATTCGCTGAAAAAAGCGCCCGAACACACAGGGTTCGGACGCTTTTGCGTCAATAAAAGGTTGCGACCGGCTGGTCGGGCGCTTCGGCGGGCGCCATGGTTTCGAGCGTCAGCACCGGGCCTTTTCGCCCGTACAGCTTATGCCATTTATAGGCGATTTTCAGCCGCATGGTGTACCATTTTCCGTTTTCCGGCATCTGCGCCGTTTCGCACTGGGTCAGCAGGCCCGCAAACTGGATATCCTCCACGCAGCAAGTCATGAGCTGGCGGCCGAAGAAGAACACGCCGGGCTTCATGCGCGGATTGACCGCGGCGAGCGCCTTGTATTCCACCGTTTTGCCGTCGTATTTTTTCGGATCCTCAGAGAGATCCCGGTACCACAGCGCGTAATCGCCGTCCGCGATTCTGATCACCGGCGCGTCGATGTCAAACGGCAGCGGATCCTCGATATCGTCGTACTCCACGTTGTCGTCCGTGTATTCGTAGGCGATGTCCGGCCGGCGGCTTACGCCGCGGACAATCTTATGGAACGCCATTTTATCCATGTCCTTCGTAAAGCGGTTGAACACCACAAGCTCGCAGCCCGTGAGCTTGTCCACAACGAGACCGCGCATGTTGGCGTTGTAGCTGAGGAACGTATTGGCATCCGCGAAAAAGAATTCCTGATAAATAATCCACGACTCGGGCAGGTTGTCGAAAAGCGACTTCATCTGCCACATGCCGTTGTATTCGATCAGAACGCGCGACGCACGGTGCTTTCCGGCAAAAACGCGCAGCACCTCGCTTGTCAGCTCCGATTCGTCCTCAAGCGTCTCGATAAAGACGTTCTTCATATAGGCCGGGCTGGTGTTGTATTCGACCTCGCCTTCCTCACAGACGAGCAGCAGCGTACGCTGTCCGTTGTTGAACCGGCTGTCCGAAAGCGTTTCCTGAATAAACGATGTTTTGCCTGCCTCCAGAAAACCGGTGAACAGGTAAACCGGCATTTCTTCCATGGTATGCTCCCTTTCCTTCAAAAATCAATCAGGCGAAAAGCTGCGCGAGCGCGGCCTCGTTGAGCTTGGAGCCGATCACGCACAGACGGCCCGTGACGATCGCGGAGCCTTCGCGGACCTGACTCTCCTCCGGCACATAGTCAAAGTGCAGCCATGTGCCGTCCGCGCCGGCGACGATTCCCTTCGCGCGCAGCACAGCGCCGTACGTTTCGCTGTCATTCAGCGCCGCAAGCGCCTGCACGATCTCCTCCTTTGTGAATTTCCGGGTTGTCTCAACACCCCAGCTCGTGAAAATTTCATCGGCATGGTGGTGATGATGATCATGGTGATCGTGATGGTCGTGATCGTGGCAGCCGCAGGTGCAGTGTTCATCGTGCTCATGGTCATGGTGATGCTCATGCTCCTCATGGTCATGATCGTGGTGGTGCTCGTGCTCCTCATGGTCATGGTCGTGGTGGTGCTCGTGCTCCTCATGGTCATGGTCGTGGTGGTGCTCATGCTCCTCATGATGATGCTCATGCTCGGTCTCCTCGGCAAGCTGCCGCAGCTCCTCGTCAAGCGTGTTGCGGTGCTCCATGGCCTCGAGGATCTGCGCGCCGGTGAGCGCATCCCACGGCGTTGTAATGATGGTTGCCGTGCTGTTGTGCTCACGCAGAAGCTTGACGCAGGTCTCCAGCTTCTGCTCGGAGATGCCTGCCGTACGGCTGAGAATGATCGAATTCGCGTGGCCGATCTGGTCGTTGTAGAACTCGCCGAAATTCTTCATATACATTTTGCACTTATTCGCGTCCGCAACGGTCGTGAAGCTGTTGAGCTGCACATCCTCCATATGCAGGTTCTGCACGGCGCGGATGACGTCGCTCAGCTTGCCGACGCCGGACGGCTCAATCAGGATGCGGTCGGGGTGGAACTGTGCGAGCACCTTGCGGAGCGCTTCGCCGAAGTCGCCGACGAGGCTGCAGCAGATGCAGCCGGAATTCATCTCGGTGATCTCAATGCCGGCATCCTGCAGGAAGCCGCCGTCAATCGCGATTTCGCCGAATTCGTTCTCGATCAGCACAAGCTTCTCGCCCGCGAACGCCTCGGCAATCAGCTTTTTGATGAGCGTCGTTTTGCCCGCGCCGAGAAAGCCGGAGAAAATATCAATTTTGGTCATAGACTCAAATCCTTTCCTTTTATATACCATAAATCAACCTAGTGAATAATTGTATCGCTTTTGGCGTGAACTTGCAAGGGCAAACGAAAAATGTTTACATTTCCGCGCGGCGGCGGATCTCCCGCGGAGCGGCGCCGTAGCGCGCACGGAACAGCTTTTCAACATGCTTTTTGTTCGCACAGCCGTGGCGGTCAAAAATCACCTGTATGGGGTCATCCGTAACGCAAAGCTCGTGATACACATAATTCAGCCGCAGGCGGTACAGGTATTCAACAAGGCCGACGCCCATGTACTTTTTGAAAAAGCGCGAAAGATAATCGGCGTTATAGCCCATTTCCGCCGCGAGCGCCGAAACACGCAGCTTTTCCGCATGGTGCGCATCGAGGTACTGCAGAATCTGCCGCAGGCGGCTCAGGTACGGCGCATTCTGCACATAAGCGCTTGTTTCTTCGCGCGCGGCACATCCCTGCACAAGCTCATAAAGCAAGGCGTACAAGAGGCTGTGAAAGCGCAGCAGGTAGCCGTCCTCACGCGCGCCGTACACGGCGTATATGCGCCGGAACAGGCTGCGCATACGATCGAGCCGCGCACGCTCCGCTTCCGTTTCGGGATGCATATCCACGCGGAAGGTCACAAGCTCATACCGGTCAATCATGCGGCACAGCAATTCAAACGGCACCTGCAGGACAAGCGCTTCATTGGCCTCGCTCAGCACCGCATGAACGGCGCCGGAATTGACGACCGCAAATTCATCCGGGCCGATGCGCACCTGCTCCTGCGGAAGCTCAATCGTCATATATCCGCTCAGCATGTAAACGATTTCCAGACTGTTGTGCCAGTGCGGTGTGACATAGCCGCCTGTGTCCGAGGAATAAAAGAACCGCACGTCCGTCTCCGGACTGCGCTCAACAATTTCATGACGCATACCTGATTCCCCTTTCCTGAATGAAATCAGTATACCAGATCTTTCACGTCCGCGAAAGAAGCAGACGCAAACAACCGGACGGTTTCGCCGCCCGGC
>JBJEOO010000294.1:0-5035 GCA_051880755.1 Hominenteromicrobium sp. | reverse complement strand
CGATCTCGCCAAACCGGCTTTTGAAGTTCATCTCCAAAATCTCATAGCCCTTTTTCTCGAGATATTCCGCCGTATAATGCTCACCGATCCTGCCGGAACCTGTATTCGGCATACTGCGCACCTTCTTTCTATCCCAGAATCTTCTTCAGAAAGGTTTTTCGGTGAATCGGCGACGGCCCGTAGGTGTGCAGCGCCTCAACATGCACCTTTGTGCCGTAGCCTTTGTGCTTTTCAAATTGATATTCCGGGTACTGCCCGGCGTATTCCATCATCAGGCGGTCACGGCTGACCTTTGCGAGGACGGAGGCCGCCGCAATACTGGGACTTTTCGCATCGCCCTTCACAATCGTCTCGCCGGGCACCGGCAGAGACGGCATGCGGTTGCCGTCGACCAGCGCATAATCACAGCGCTTCTGCATCGCTTCAAACGCACGGCGCATGGCGAGAAAGGTCGCCTGCAGAATGTTCAGCTCGTCAATCTCCTGCACCGTTGCAAAACCGATTCCGTAGCTGACCGCCTGTTCCTGAATCAGCGGAAACAGCGATTCGCGCTTTTTCTCGCTCAGCTTTTTGGAATCATTCAGTCCGTCGAGAACGAGGCCCTCCGGCAGCCAGACAGCCGCCGCATAAACCGGCCCGGCCAGCGGGCCGCGCCCGGCTTCATCGATGCCGCAGACCGCCGTATAGCCGCGCAGGTACGCGTTATGCTCATAAGTATAATCCATAGCGCCTCCTGCTACTGAAGCGGCCGCCCGACCGGCTCCAGCGTGATTGCCCCGAGCTTGCCGCCGCGGTATTCATCGAGCACATGAACGGCGGCACGCTCCGTATCGACCTCGCCGCCGGCAATCAGCATGCCGCGCTTTTTCGCAATAATTTTCAGAATTTCATGGCCTTTAAGCCCATCTGCGGGATTGATCTCCGTTTTGTAGCGGGTATTGACCGCATTCGGATAAAGCGACTGCAAAAGCTCCAGCAGACGGTACGAAAGCCCTTCCGCATCGAGGATTTCGTCACGCACCGCTCCCGTAAACGCCAGATGCTCGCCGACAATCGGGTCCTCGAATTTCGGCCAGAGCACGCCGGGCGTATCGAGCAGCTCAAAGCCCTTGCCGATCGTAAACCACTGGTTGCGGCGTGTCACACCGGGCTTATCCTGCACGGCGGCCTTGCCTGCACCGCCGCCTTTGCACAGGCGGTTGATCAGGGATGACTTGCCGACATTCGGCACGCCGACAACCATGATCCGGATCGGCCGTCCGGTCATTCCCTTGCGCTCCCACGCGGCAATCTGTTCGCGCAGGATGTTCTTGACCTCAGGCATCAGGCGGTTCAGCCCTTTGCCCGTCTTGCAGTCGATCGGGATGGCGACGGTTTTCTGCTGCCTGAAATATTCAATCCATCTGGCGGTTTCTGCGGGATCCGCCATATCGGCTTTATTCATTAGAACGATTTTCGGCTTGCTGCCGATGATATTTTTCAAAACGGGGTTCCGGCTGCTGACCGGAATGCGGGCGTCAATCAGCTCCGCCACGATATCGACAAGCTTCAGGCTGCTCTGAATCGCACGGCGCGTTTTCGCCATATGCCCCGGAAACCATTGTACCGATTGTACTTCACTCATAAGGTGCTTCCTTTCTGTTCCCGCAGCGGGATTATTCGATCAGGCCGAAGCGGTCGAACGGATACAGAGTAAACACCGCTTCGCCCAGAATATGCCGCATATCCACCATGCCGATGTCCGCATACCGGCTGTCCCGCGAAACGCTGCGGTTGTCGCCGAGCACAAAAACACAGCCCTTCGGAACGGTCTGCGGAAACACAAGCGTTTCATAGGAGCTGTACGGCCGGGTTGTAATGCCGTTTTCCAGGCCGAAAAGCGTCTCATCCACCGCCTCGCCGTCCACATAGACAACGCCGGTTGTATAGTCAATATCCACGGTCTGCCCCTCGGTTGCAATCACGCGCTTGATAATCGGTTCATTGAGCACATTGGTGATCACAACGACACTGCCCTGCTCAATGGAATGGCCGAGATTGGTGACGATCAGCTTCTCGCCCTCCACATAGTTCGGCTCCATGGATTCCCCGGTTACGGTGACAACGCGGAACAGGAAGGTGAAAATCAGAATGACAACCGTCAGCGCAACGACAATTTCCTCCAGCCATTCATAAAGCGTTTTGACTCCCTTTGCGGGAGCTGCGGATTTCTTCTCCATTTCATTCACCATTTATCTATATATAAAGCAAAAAAGGGACAAAGTATTGCCCCTTTTATTCCGTGTGCTATTCGATTATCGGATCTGCTCCTTGACCTTTGCAGCCTTACCGACTCTGTCACGCAGATAGTAGAGCTTCGCACGGCGTACACGACCCTTGCGGATGATGGTGACATCCTTCACATTGGGAGAGTGGAGCGGGAAAACTCTCTCCACGCCAACGCCGTAGGAAACGCGGCGAACCGTAAAGGTCTCACCGACACCGGAACCCTTGCGGGCAATGACTGTACCTTCAAACTGCTGAATTCTCTCTCTGTCACCCTCGCGGATGTTTACGCTGACACGGACTGTGTCACCGACATTGAATTCAGGCGCCTGCTCCTTAACGGAATCAGCGGCAATAAGCTTTAATGCGTCCATTTGATCTTCCTCCTAAAATATTCTCAGACATTCATGCGCTTCGGCAGAGGACTGTCCGCTTCAATGACGCGGTTTGCACCGTGCATTGATCCCCATTGACAGCGTTTGAGGGTCAACGGATTTCAAATGCTCAAATATCATAGCATACTCCCGCATAAAATGCAAGTACTTTTTACCGGAATTCGCGGAAATCCTTGTCGAAAAGCCGTGTGCGCTCCACACGCACAAGCAGTTCGCGGTTCAGCAGCTTTTCCGCCGCATCGACAAACAGCATCGGGTTGATGCCGCCCTGATTGCCCGCGGGCAGGCGGACGGTCATTTTCAGCTCTCCCGGCTCTTCTTCAAACCGCATCGGCGCGAAATACGGTTTGATATCGACGAACTTCTCGCCCTTTTTGGCGTGCTTCTGCACCGTGATCTCCGGCAGCGCAAGCAGCCCTTCAAGCGCTGCGTGTTCCGCTTTGGGATCCTCCGCTTCAAGGCGAAGGACGTATTCCGCGTTGGCCACGTCGTTTCCCTTCATTTCCGGCTCCGTAACCGCCCATACACGGATATCATGCGGCAGACCGGCATTCAGCTTTTCAATCAGCTCCGGGTACGGCATGTCCTCCACCAGCCGGATATCCATCGATTCATGCCGCCCTTCAAATCCCAGAGAAAGCGGCGCGGCAAAGGTCAGAAAAACATGCGGATTAAAGCCCTCCGTATACCAGAGCGGAAGCTTCGCTTTATGAAACGCGCGCGACATGCACCGGTTCAGGTCGAGATGGGAGATATAGCGCGCAGTACCGGTTTTGGAAAACCAGACCCTAACATCTTTTCTCAACACAAAGCCCTCCCCTGAAGCACGCCGCCCCGCAGTGCGAGCACTGCTCACGGCAGTTCGGCGTCGTCTGCGCCGCATAAGCGCGTTTGCATTCCTCGATAAGGAACGATTTCTTAATGCCGTAATCGAGATGATCCCACGGCAGCACCTCGTCAAAGCCGCGCTGACGGTTTGCATAGAACGCCGGGTCAATGCCGAGATCGGCAAAAATCCGCATCCATGCATCAAAATCAAAGCAGTCAGCCCAGCCGTCAAAGCGCAGGCCGCGCCGGTTGGCTTCCAGCAGCACCGCGTTCAGCTTTCGGTCGCCGCGCGCAAAAACCGCTTCCAGAAAACTGGTTTCCGCGCCGTGGTAATTGACGGTCAGCTTTCGTGAAGTTGCCGAGGATTTCAGCAGCTTCTGCTTTTGCTCAAGTGTTTCAATCGTATCCTGACCGAACCACTGGAACGGCGTAAAGGGCTTCGGCACAAAGGCTGCCGCACTGACCGTTACGGATACGCGCTTTCCCTTTGAGCGGTTTTCCGCCTCATAATACCAGTCAATGACCTTCTGCCCCAGCGCCGTGATGCCGGCGACGTCCGCTTCGGTCTCCGTCGGCAGGCCGATCATAAAATAAAGCTTGACCTTTGTCCAGCCGTTGTTGAAGGCGATCGTAACGGTGCGCCGCAGCTCGTCCTCCGTGACGTTCTTGTTGATGACGTCACGCATGCGCTGCGTGCCGGCCTCCGGCGCAAAGGTCAGCCCGCTTTTTCTCACGGAGGAAATCTTATCCGTCAGCTCCGTGGAAAAATTATCGACGCGCAGAGACGGAAGCGACGCATTGACGCGTTCCTCCTCCGTCCAGGTATGCAGGGTATCCAGCAGCTCAAACAGCCGGCTGTAATCGCTTGTGCTCAGCGAGGAAAGCGAAATCTCGTCATAGCCCGTCGTCTCACAGAGACTTCTGGCCTGCCGGTTGACCGTTTCCACGCTCTTTTCACGGAACGGCCGGTACAAAAAGCCTGCCTGACAGAACCGGCAGCCCCGGATGCAGCCGCGCAGAACCTCAACAACCGCGCGGTCATGCACAATATCCAGAAAAGGCACGACAAAGGTTTCCGGGAAATACATGCTGTCCACATCGGTGCAGACGCGCTTGCGGATGACGGCGGGAGCGCCCTCTTTCGGAATGTACCGCTTCACCGTGCCGTCCGCATTGTATTCAACGTCATAAAGCGACGGCACATAGACGCCCTCGAGCTTTGCGGCCTCCAGCAGAAATTCATGCTTTGTCCGGTTTTCCGCACGGCATCTGCGGTACAGCTCGATAACCTCCAGGCTCACCTCTTCGCCGTCTCCGAGCAGAAAAAGGTCGAAAAAGTCCGCCAGCGGTTCCGGATTGCACACGCACGGCCCGCCCGCGATCACGATATTTTTCAGTTCCGTACGGTCGCGGCTCAAAAGCGGCACGCCGGAGAGCTTGAGCATATTCAGGATGTTCGTGAAGCTCAGCTCATACTGAAGCGTAAATCCGATAAAATCGAATTCGCTTACCGGGTCTCCGCTTTCAAGCCCGTAAAGCGGAATGTT
>JBJEOO010000293.1:0-5087 GCA_051880755.1 Hominenteromicrobium sp. | reverse complement strand
CATCGCGGATGTTTGAAATACCGGTGAGATACATGACCATGCGCTCAAAACCAAGGCCGAAGCCCGCATGCTTGTTGCCGCCGAAACGGCGCAGATCCAGATACCACCAGTAGTCGTCCTCATTGAGACCAAGCTCGTGAATCCGGTCGAGCAGTACGTCATACCGCTCCTCTCTCTGGCTTGCGCCGCACAGCTCACCGATGCCCGGCACAAGCAGATCCGTCGCCGCGACGGTTCTGCCGTCGTCATTGAGACGCATATAAAACGCTTTGATTTCCTTCGGGTAATCCGTGACGAATACCGGCTTGCCGAACTGCTTCTCAGTCAGATAGCGTTCATGCTCGGTCTGCAGGTCACAGCCCCAGGAAACCTTGTATTCAAACGCATCGTTGTTTTTCTCCAGAATCGCGACGGCATCCGTATACGAGATGCGGACAAAATCCGAATTTGCGACATGCTCAAGACGTTCCTTGAGACCCTTATCCACAAACTGATTGAAAAACGCGATATCCTGCGGGCAGCGCTCCAGCACATCGCGGATGATGTACTTGATCATGGCTTCCATCAGGTCCATATCATCGTTCAGGTCTGCAAAGGCAATTTCCGGCTCCACCATCCAAAACTCCGCCGCATGACGCTGTGTGTAAGAGCGCTCCGCGCGGAAGGTCGGGCCGAAGGTATAGACCTTACCAAAGGCCATAGCCATGCACTCCGCCTCAAGCTGTCCGGAAACGGTCAGAGAAGTCTGCTTGCCGAAGAAATCCTTGCTGTAATCGACGGCGCCGTCTGCGGTTTTCGGGATATTGTCGAGATCGAGCGTGGTGAGCTGGAACATCTCGCCCGCGCCCTCGCAGTCGCTGCCGGTAATAATCGGCGTATGAACATAGGTGAAGCCGTTTTCGTTGAAAAACTTATGAATGGCAAAAGCCGCTGCCGAACGCACACGGAACGCCGCATTGAACAGGTTGGTTCTCGGGCGCAGATGCGCGACCGTGCGCAGATACTCCACCGTGTGGCGCTTTTTCTGAAGCGGGTACTCCGGTGAGGATGCACCTTCCACGGCGATCTCCGCCGCCTGAATCTCAAACGGCTGCTTTGCCTCCGGCGTGAGAATAAAGGTACCGGTCACGCGCAGCGCGGCGCCGACATTCTGGGAAGCGATCTCCTTGTAATTCTCGATATTTTCGGCAGTAAAAACGACCTGTACGCCCTTAAAGCAGCTGCCGTCATTCAGATCGATAAAGCCGAGCGCCTTGGAGTCCCGGATCGATCTCGCCCATCCGCAAACCGTGACCGAAGTATCCTTGAACGCTTCGGGCGATTTGTAAAGGGCCATAATTTCTGTTCTTTTCATAAGTATGACCACTTTCCTTTCTGTATGGCGCCGGCGCGAAAAAAAGCCGTTCCCGCCATAAATTCGTGCTGTACAATATCATACTACAAAATACATTTGTTTAGCAAGATGTAATTCAAATTATTCGGCGGTTTTCTGCACGGTTCACTCCGCCCCGGCTTCAAAACGGTTATTGCAGCGTGCATCCATGCGAATCGGAATTCTATGCCTTTTTCACCGCGCGGACTGCGACATATGAATTCATATAGCGGTCAAACAGCCCGCCGCCGTCGCAGTCTTCAAACAGGTCGGTCAGCTCAAAGCCTGCCTTGAGCAAGCCGCCGAGCTGCTCTGTCAGGGTATGGCTGAATGGAAACGGCAGGTTTTCCCGTATACGCGCCTGCTTCTGTTCATCAGACAAGTCCCGTATGGAATTGAACGGAAGTGAAAACCGTGAGATGAGCACGGTTTCATTTTTAAAATCCGGATAAAACATAAAATGCTCTTCCTTAACAAAAGCCATCATCAGGATGCCGCCCTTTCGGATAACCCGGGCGCATTCCTCCCACATCGGCTGAAGCTGCTCAATATAGCAGTTGGAAACCGGATTGAAAATCAAATCAAAAGACTCATCCGCAAACGGAAACGGTTTAGAAAGATCAGACTTTACAATCCGGATATCGTAATGCTCGCGCTGCGCAACATAGCGCTCCTGTGCAAGCTGGCCATCGGATAAATCCATTACAGTGACATGCGCGCCGTGTGCGGCGAATACCGGACACTGCTGCCCGCCGCCGCTGGCCAGTCCAAGAACATCCGCATCCCGCAAGTTTGGGAACCACGCCGTCGGAACAGGCGTAACACCCGCCAGTGTAACATTCAGTTCACCATTTTGCGCGCGGACAAAATCCGCATGGCTGATTGCGCTGCATTTATCGGTAAGGCAATCATTGATGTTATTCCAAATTTCTGCGTTCAGATGCTGATAATCCGTTTGCTTTTCCATAAATTCATCTCCCCAAATTGTTGTTCCCAATGCAAATCGACTATAACAAATTATTTCCGTGCTGTCAACGGTCTTTCAGGGATCTGCCGACAGGGTACAGTTATCCATGATGCTTTTGTTCTTGTTTCAAGACATTTAGATATACTAAAAAATCCACCGCAGTTCTGGTAAAACTACGATGGATTCATGGTGGAGATGGCGGGAGTCGAACCCGCGTCCGAAGGTTAGTTACCGGGGCTTTCTACGAGTGTAGCCGCTCTTTTGAAATTCCCTCCGCGCGCCGCCGAACGGCAGGCTGCGCGCCTTGGTAGCCTTTGATGCATGGCAGATGTAAAGGCGTAGACCTGCACACGTTCACCGCTAATCGACGCTCTTAGCCCGCCCGCGGTGCTGCGGGTAAGAACGGCTGCTTAATTAAGCAGCAACAGCAACAGTATTGTTGTCGTTTATTTTTAAGTTTGCGGATTTTATAGCGGTCCCGCACCGCTACTCGCTTACCGGGGCTTCCGACCCCCGTCGAAACCTTTACATCCCCATATTGAAGCGGCAGATGCCGCTTTTTTGAAGCTTTATCTGTTTCTTTCCTTGATGGCCCTGTCCATGTCGCGCTTCGCGTCGCGTTCCGCCATATCGGCGCGCTTATCGTAAAGCTTTTTGCCTTTACACAAACCCACCTGCACCTTGACACGCGATCCTTTGAAATACATGGAAAGCGGAATCAAAGAATAACCGGCAACCTTGGAAAGGCCGAAAAGCCGCATAATTTCCCGTTTATGCATCAGGAGACGCCGTACACGAAGCGGATCCCGGTTGAAAATATTTCCCTGCTCATAGGCACTGATATGGCAGCCGTTCAGAAGCATTTCGCCGTTCACAACTGAGCACCACGCGTCCTTCAGGTTGCATCTGCCCTGCCGCAGGGATTTAACCTCCGTGCCGAACAGCTCAATGCCGGCCTCTATGCTTTCCTCAACAAAGTAATCGTGGTAGGCCTTCTTGTTCTGCGCGATTATTCGGTTTTCGGTTTTCGGCATAAGTCCGGCCTCCTTTCACTTTGTCGGGAATTCACTATACTACGCCAATTGATTTTTGTCAACCGGAAATTTGCCGAATCAAAGCTCCTGGCGGCCTTCAATCGCGCGGGTCAGCGTCACTTCATCGGCATATTCCAAATCGCCGCCGACCGGAATTCCGTACGCCAGACGCGTAACACGGATGCCCAGCGGCTTCAAAAGCCGGGAGATATACATGGCCGTCGCCTCACCCTCGACGGTCGGGTTCGTGGCCATGATGACTTCCTTGACCGTGCCGTCACCGACGCGCTTTAAAAGCTCCTTGATTCTGAGCTGATCCGGCCCGATGCCGCCGAGCGGCGAGATCGCGCCGTGCAGCACATGATAGGTGGCATTGAATTCGTTTGTACGCTCCAATGCAAAAACGTCGCGGGGATCTTCAACGACACAGATGATCGATTTGTCGCGGCTGTCGCTGCGGCAGATCGGACAAAGCTCGCTGTCCGTCAGATTGCAGCAGACTGAACAGTAATGAATATTTGCGTGGGCATCCGTGATAGTCTGTGCAAAGCGCTGAGCATCCTCACGGCTCATATTGAGCACATGATACGCAATACGCTGAGCGGATTTATGCCCGATGCCGGGCAGACTTTCAAATTGATCGACCAGCCGTTCCAGCGGCGGTACATGATAACCGGCCATATCAGAACATGCCCGGAATGCTCATGCCGCCGGAAATCGCGCCGAGCTTTTCTTCCTTTTCGGCGGCTGCCGCGCGCAGCGCCTCATTGACGGCCGCTGTGACCAGATCGCCCAGCATCTCCGCGTCGTCTGGATCGATGACCTCCGGCTGAATATCGATGGTCTTGACCTCCATCTTACCGGTAACGGTGACGGAAACCGCACCGCCGCCCGAAGAAGCCGTATATTCCTTCGCTTCCAGCTCTGCAGTGATCTGCTCCATTTTCTCCTGCATCTTCTGCGCCTGACGGGCGAGCTGCTGCAGATTTGCGGCTCCGCCGCCGCCCATACCCTGCGGTAAACGTGCTTTCATATTCAAAACTCCTTACACATTTATTTTTCTTCAATCTCAACGCCCGAAGCCCGCATATCGCGGATAAAACTGTCGAGCGCATTTTCCTGCTGCGGTGCGCCGTCCGATCCGGCCGGCGGCTTATATGGTCCGAGCTTATACACCCGGCCCGTAACCTGTTGAATCGCCTCGCGCATTCGGTCGCGCTGGCTGGCATGCTTCAGAAGATCAAAAGCGAACTGCGGCGCTTCAATCAGCATGTAATCTCCGCTTACATAAGCCGCTGAGCCTTTAAACGCAGAGGCAACGGAAGCGGAATAATTCGAGATGATCGCGATAATCTCCGGCCAAGCATCAAACGGAACCGCATTTTTGGACAGCTCTTCAATGGAAGCAGAACCGCTGCCTTTTGCCGACGGCTGCGCTGCAGGTGCTTTTTTTCGCAGGCTTTCCGGCGCTTCCGGAACGGAAACAGCTGCTTCCTGAACCGGTACGGCTGCACGGCGCAGACCGCCGCGCTCAAGCGCTTCAATGCGCCGCAGAAGTGCGTCCGGCGATGTATCCAGCTCCGGCGAGCACAGACGGATAAAGGTCATTTCCAGCTCTGTGCGCTTATCCGTCGTTTTCATACGCGAAAGCGCGGTCTGAAAGGCGTCAAGACTGTGCAGGATCGTGGAGAGATCCATGGAAAGCGCAAGCCTC
>JBJEOO010000292.1:0-22216 GCA_051880755.1 Hominenteromicrobium sp. | reverse complement strand
GTCCGGATGCATCCACTTTTCGAGAACAAGCCAGTTGCCGAGGTTCACACCATGAATTTTATCCATAATTTCAGCACTCCTCATCAGAATATTTGTATCTATTATGAATTATAGCGCAGTTTTTCATGGTTTCAAGAGGACAGAAATACGATTATCAGGAATTTTCAAAGGAAAACGCCGCACACGGCCAAGCGCATGCGGCGTCGGATTTCCGGATTAAAGTGTTTCAAAGCGCCGGGCGCCCCAGTGCGTAAGCAGCGCATGCATCGCGCAGGAAGCGGCACAGAGCACGGCGGCGCAAAACGCCAGACTGAGCGTCGCGGAAAGACCGGCAGCATACAGCAGCACGAAAATTCCGGCAAACAGCAGCATCACGAAATAGCAGCCGAAAATTGTCAGCATGACGGCAGCCGACTGCTTGCACGGCCCGGCCTCATTGATCCAGTCGAACCGCGGCATCAGCAGATTCAGAATCAGTCCGACGGTGCCGACAAACCAGCCGAACAGCGCCGCCAGAACGGCGGCAAGCACCGTATCCGCCGCACTGCAGCCGACGGTCAGGCCGAGGACCAGCGCGCTGACTGCGGAAATCGGAATCACCAGCAGGCAATGCATGCGCAGCTTGCCGAGCAGCACGGTTCGGCCGCTGACCGGCAGACTGCGGATCACCCACAGACTTTTGCCCTCCAGCGAAACGGACGGGGCGGATATGCAGGCCGTCGAGATACAGAAGGACAGCGCCAGCACCACAAAGCCCGGAACAACCGGACGCAGCGGTTCCATCATGGCCAGCATCTCCAGCAGTCTGCTTCTGAAAATCAAAGCCGCTGCCGGCAGCGCGGCAATCAGAATCACGCCGAGTCCCATATTGGTGAGATAGACGGAGCTGGTCAGGAATTTCCGCAGCTCCTTCCGGCTTACGGCACGCAGCGGAGAGCGCACCTGCGCTTCATTCCGCACCGCTTTCACACGGCGTTCCCGGCCGGTTCCTCTGCCGCTGACCGTTTTGACAAACGAAGCCGCAAGTGCCCGGCAGACAGCCGCAAAAACAGCGGCGCACAGCAGCACAACCGCAAGCAGACTCAGCGCATCGCCGGAACAGGCCTGCCCGAGCGCATACAGCGGCCATGCCGCTCCCTGAATCGCCGCGGCAATCTGCTCGCCGTTCTGCGCAAGCTGGGTCAGCAGCGTATTCGCATTGAAATAACCATAAAAATATACGACCAGAAACAGAATCATATAGACAAGGGAAGCAACCGCTTTATTACGCACGCGGGCCAGAAATTGATGCAGCAGCCACCCGAGGGCACAGCACAGCGCCTGCGCAAGCAGAATCAGCCCGACGGACGACAGCACCCAGCCGATCACCTTCATCACCGTTACACCGTACAGGACACCGTATATCGCAAAGGCCGGCAGCAGCACGGCAAGCGTAAACGCACCGGTCATCACAAGCAGCACAAGCATACGGCTGAGCAGAATCTGCATCGGACGGATCGGCATGGAAAGCAGCAGCTCGTTGTCCTTCGCGTCGTACAGCTGTGTCTGCGTCATGAACACGCTGCCGAATACGGCAAATGCCAGCGCCACAAGCCCCGCCATCGCAAAATAGAGCCAGTCCAGCCCCATCTCACAGAATACGGCAAGCTGGGACCACATCGCGAAAAAGATAATCTCCATGCACAGCAGCACGAAAATCAGCAGTCCGATCACCACCGCGCCGGAAGCCTTCTTTTTGGAACCGTTCTGCCGCATACGAAACAGCAGATTTTTCATCTGAATCTTCAGTAAGGTTTTCATAATCACAAAATCTCCTTATCCGGCCTTACGCCTTCTGTTCCTCCAGCTCGAGGAACACCGTTTCCAGCGAGGAATCGCCGCGCACGGCATCCATGGTGCCGTATGCGATCAGCTTGCCGTTCTTGATGATGGCAACCTTGTTGCAGAGCTTCTCGGCCACTTCCAGCACATGGGTCGAGAAGAAAATCGCGCCGCCCGCCGCGCAGTGCTCGGCCATCAGGTTTTTGAGCTGATGCGCCGCAACCGGATCGAGCCCGACAAACGGCTCATCCATCAGAATCAGCTTCGGCTTATGAATCAGCGCCGCAATGATCGCGATTTTCTGCTTCATGCCGTGCGAACACTCCGAGATCGCGCCGCCGAGCGCATCCGTAATGCCCAAAAGCGCGCCCAGCTCCTGCGTGCGCGCATCGCGGTCCGCCTTAGAAACCCCGTAGATATCCGCCACAAAATTCAGATATTCGTAGCCCGTCAGAAATTCATACATGTCCGGATTATCCGGTATGTACGCCATAACCCGCTTGCAGTCGATCGGCTTCTCCCGGATGCTCATGCCGTCAATCGTAATTTCGCCGCTGTCCGGTGTGAGCAGACCGCAGCACGCCTTGAGCGTGGTGGTTTTGCCCGCACCGTTATGCCCGATGAAGGCGCATATCTCCCCGGCCTCCAGGCGGAGACTGAGGTTGTCGACAGCCGTTTTGCTGCCGTACCGTTTGGTCAGATTCTGAATGTTCAGCATTTTCTTTCTCTCCTTTTTCTTTGCTGCATTTGCGCGGCCGTCCGCCGTCCTCTACGGCGCGCCGCCTAACCACAATATACACACATCGGTGTGGTTTGTCAATGTTTTGACAAAAAAACCGACGCGCCCATGTGAAAAAGCGCGTCGGGAAAAGCTCAGGATTCGATGGTTGACCGGCGGTGCCTGCGGTTATAGAGAAGCTGGTCGAAAACGACAAGCAGCGCGCCGAGAATCACAATCAGATAGTATGTAAAGAAGCGCCAGACAAGCACCGCCGTGTACAGCACGTCGGTGGACGCAAAATAGGATTTGAAAAACATTGTAAAGCCGAATTCCTGCGCGCCCGATGCGCCGGGCAGCGGAACAAAGCAGACCGAGGCCTGCAGCATTGTCTGCATGCAGAGCAGCTCCGGATACGGCACATCGCACGCAAACGCGCGGAACACGACATACAATACGCTCATCTGCAGAATCACCTGCGGAACGGAAAGCAGCACCGCCAGCAGGACATACCGCATCTTGCTCCGGAATTTCAGGGCATACGAAGTAAAATCGGACTCAAAGGTACGGACCTTCCCGATGAAAAGCGCGCGTTTTTTCAGAAACCGGCATTTTTCCAGAAGCCGTACGGCCAGACCGCACAAGCCGTGCAGAACCGGCGCACAGAACAAAAGCGGAATCACAATGATCCACAGCCCGTTGATTCCGATTCCCAGCAGGATAATCGGAATCAGATTTGAACTTTCGGCCTTCAGCACGGGATACATATACACCAGAGACAAAATGCTGCACAGCACAAATGAAAACTGATACGCAAAGAATTTGACGAACAGCACCGCGGCGGAATTGCCCGCCGAAACCTTATCGCGCAGCAGATACAAGATCTGCGCGGGCTGACCGCCCGTGGAGCTTGGCGTGATATAAGAATAGTATATGCCGATCAGCCCGATCTTCAGCGTTGTCCAGAACGAAACGCGCTCCCCCTGACAATGCAGCAGCAGGCGGATGATCTCGCCCTCCATTACGAGAAAAACACCCGTCAGCAGAACGGCCAAGGCCACAAAGCCGAGCGAAAGATGGGCGATCACGGAAATCAAACCGACAAATTCCGTATTGGCCAGCCCGAAAACGATCAGAATGATCAGCGTTAAGAGGACATACAAAAGCCCCCATGGGATTTTTTTCTTTTCCTTCATGTGCATCTCCTTGTATAAACTGTATAACCGGATACAGTCAGTATAGCACATGAAAAAATGCAAGGCAAGCCGCACGGCAGGAATTCAGAAAAAGGAAAGAAACGGCTGACCTTTTTCCAAAAGTCAGCCGTTTGTCTTTCAAAAATCAGCGCAGACGATAGAGGTTCGCCTCGAACGGACGCAGCGTCTTTTCCGCCGTGCCGTAATTGCCCAGCAGCAGCGTGCCGCCCATCTCGACGGGCCGCGCCAGCTCGTGTGCGGAAAGATTGATTTCCACATAGAACTTCCCGTCCGCATCCTCACGGGTGTAGCCGAAGAAGTCCTTCTGCTCCGGGCAAACCGGCACGAAGCTGCCGTAAACCAGCGTTTTGTTCAGCTTTCTCTGCTCAATCGCCGCACGGTAGAAATTCAGGATGGAATCCGGATCTTTCTCTTCATCGGCGGCATTGACCGTATCGTAATTGTCGTTGAGACGCAGCCACGGCGTGCCCGTTGTAAAGCCGCCGTTCGCATCCGACGTCCACTGCATCGGCGCGCGGGTCTGGTCGCGGGTTCCGGGCGCGACATAGCGGAAAGCCTCTTCCTCCGATTTGCCCTCGGAAAGGAGCTTTTTGTACAGGTTGATCGCTTCGACATCGCGGAATTCAGACGCTTCCCTGAACTCGATAAACCGCATGCCAAGCTCCTGACCTTCATAGATAAAGGCGGTGCCGCAGAGCGTCATCTCAAGCAGCGCGACGAGCTTAGCCGCCGGCTCGATCTCGTCCGGCTCCCGGGTGATCTTCGAGAGGAAGCGCGGCTGGTCGTGGTTTTCAAACACGATGGTCAGCCAGTTATCCGCATCCTGCGTCCCCTGCGTCCTGATGATATAATCCTTCAGATAATTCAGATCGTACCGATAGGTGCTGTATTTGGAATGGCCCGGCGTATCGAAATGGCTGAAGCAGAACGTCGTATTCAGCTCCCTGCGGCTCGCCAGCGTCATGCTGACCTGCGTTGCCGCACCGAGACCGCAGCCCTCGCCCACCGTATAGCTGTCATGCTGCGAAAAGACTCTGCGGTTCAGCTCCTGCAGATACTCGTGCAGGTGCGGTCCGTAAACATAGTTTTCGATACCGGTGATGAAGCCCTCCTCACCGTCCGGCAGCCCCTCGAACTTGGAGATCAGATTGATGACGTCGAGACGGAAGCCGTCGACGCCCTTATCCATCCACCAGTTCAGCATATCGTAAAGCTCCTCGCGGAGTTCCGGGTTTTCCCAGTTCAGATCCATCTGCTTGCGGCTGAACAGATGCAGCGCCCACTCGTCCAGCTCAGGATAATAATTCCATGCAGGCTCGGAGAAGAAGGACTGCCAGTTATTCGGCGGCGTACCGTCGGCTTTGCCCTTTCTCCAGATATAGTAATCCTTGTATTTGGAGGTCGGATCCTTCAGCGCCGCCTGAAACCACGGATGCTCGTCCGAGGTGTGGTTCAGCACCATGTCCATAATCAGCTTCATGCCGCGGGCATGGACGCCCTCAAGCAGTCTGTCAAAATCCTCCATCGTGCCGTAATCCGCGTGAATTTTCCGATAATCGCGGATATCGTAGCCGTTGTCGTCATTGGGCGAATCGTAGATCGGGCTGAGCCAAACGATATCCACGCCGAGCGCCTTCAGATAGTCCAGCTTGGAATAAATGCCGTTCAGATCGCCGATGCCGTCTCCGTTTGAATCACAAAAGCTCATCGGATAAATCTGATACGCCACGGCTTCTTTCCACCATTTGCGCGCATAGGGTCCTTTCACCGGCACATGCAGGGGCGTAGCCGTCGCCTCCACCCGTTTCCAGAGCGGCTCGAGCGCCTCAACCTCCTCCGGCGTGAATTCCTCTGCCGGCTTCAGCTTGCCCATCATCATCAGGTTTTCCTGCGCAAACGGCTGCTTCAGCAGCTCTTTCCAGTTATTTCTCAAGTCGAATCCATCCTTTCCATACCGATTATATGGAAATTGTAACACATTTTCACTAAAATTACAATATAATCCGGCGCTTTTTACACACAGTAACGGTCCCAGATCAGCTTGAGGCCGTCCAGCAGAAGTGTATCGCTGAGCAGAATCTCACGCCGGCAGTGCTCCACCACCAAACCGGCCAGCCCGCCTGTCGCGACAACCGTGCACGGCTCGCCGATTTCCTCCTCAATGCGGTCACACAGCCCGTCCAGCATGCACGCCGTACCGAACACCATACCGGACTGGATGCACTCCATCGTATTGCGTCCGAGCACCTGCGGCGGCGCCTTGAGGCTGACCGAGGAGAGCTGTGCGGCATGACTCGTCAGCGCGTCGAGCGATGTGCCGACGCCCGGAATAATGATTACGCCGCAGACCTCGCCCTCGGCATTGAGACCGGTCAGTGTCGTTGCAGTCCCCATATCGATGACAATGCACGGGCAGGGGTACAGCGCTTTCGCCGCAACCGCGCCGACAACGAGATCTGCGCCGAGCGTATTGGGCATATCGCGCCGCACCTTGAGATCCGGCACGGTCGCCGTGCTGACGATAAACGGCTCGACATGCCAGACGCGCCGGATGGCACGCGCGAGATTGTCCGTAAGCCGCGGCACAACGGAGCTGAGAATTGCACCGTCAATCTGTGCCGTGTGTATGTCATAAAGATGCAGAATGCTGAGCATCGCCGCCGCATACTCATCCTCCATACGGGGCGGATTGGTCGCCATACGCGTGACGAAAAGCAGCTTATCCGCTTCATATACCCCGAGTGTAATATTGGTATTGCCGACATCCAAGGTCAACAGCATTTCAAATTCCTCCGATCCAACAAAATCGTATAGATGGAGTATACCACAAAAGTGCGCCGCCGTACAGCACAAAATCATCTTTATCCGAAAAGCCGAAGGGAAAGAACCGAGAGGACGACGGCCGCGAAGTCTCCGCAGAGTGCCGCGGGAATCGTATAGCGGACGGAACGGAAGCCGCGTCCGCCGAAATACACCGCCGCCGCGTAAAACGTCGTTTCCGTTGAAGAAGCGAGAATCGCGGCCAGACGCGCCGTATCGCTGTCCGCGCCGTACTGTGCATAAAGCTCCGTGACATAGGATACCGCGCCGCTGCCGGAAAACGGGCGCAGAAGGGCCAGCGGCACGATGGCCGGATCCAGACCAACCGCATCGGTCAGCGGGCGCAGCGCCCCGCAGAGCAGGTCAAGAACACCGGAAGCACGCAGCATTGAGATGGCCGTAATCAGCCCGACAAGCGTCGGCAACAGCCGGATCGCGGCCTTTAGCCCGTCCCGGGCACCCGCCGTAAAGAGGTCAAATACCGGAAGCCCCTTCACATAGCCGACGGCAACGGTCAGCGCGAGTACCGCACAGACGGACACAGCGCCTAGGACTTCCATGATGCGCGTTCCAGCAGCTTGCAGACCGTGACGCACAGCGCCAGACTGCCGAGCGAAACAAACCAGATGTGCGGCATGACGTCGTACGGATTTTCACTTCCGTAAGCAGCGCGCAGCGTAACGACCGAGGACGGGATCAGTTGGAACGCGGCGGTATTCATCACGACGAAAAGCACCATGCCCTTCGTCGGCCGGTCGCCGCCGGACAGCCGCTGCATTTCGTCCATCGCCGCAAGACCGAACGGCGTCGCCGCATTGCCCATGCCGAGCATATTGGCGGCCAGATTCATGGATATTTTCTCACCGACCGATTTTTCGTGCGCATATTCCGGGAAAAGGCGCCGGATAAGCGGAGACAGCGCGCGCGAAAGCCAGGCCGTGACGCCGGCCTCCTGCGCGATGCGCATCACGCCGAGCCAGAGACACATGGCGCCGAGCAGCAGAAGCGCGGTTGTGACGGCATTCTGCGCACCGTCCGCGGCAGCCTTGGACAGTTCGGTCAGGCGGCCGGTCATCAGCGCGCCGAAAAACGAAAGAACAATCATGCCCATCCAGATTGCATTCAGCATTTGTGTCCTCTCCAAACACAGTTTTTTCATGGATTTTGATTGATTTTGCGGCCACAATGGATTATGATAGATGTATATTCACCCAGAAAGGATGTCATGTATGTTTGGTGAGAAGATTCTTGATTATTGGGACGATATTCTGCGCGACCTGAAGGAAATGGTCGCCATTCCCTCCGTCGCAAAGGACGCGGACGGCCGGTATCCGTTCGGCAAGGATGCGGCTGCCGCCGTGGACAAGGCGATGGAGCTTTGTGAAAGATATGACCTCAACGCTAAGAACTGCGATTATTATGCGATGCATGCCGAAATCGGTTCCGGTGAGGAGAATGCCGTCGTGATGGCGCATCTCGACGTTGTGCCCGCCGGCGAAGGCTGGCTCAGCGATCCGTACACCATGGAAATCCGCGACGGCATAGCCTACGGCCGCGGTGTTTCCGACAACAAAGGCCCTGCGATCGTGGCGCTGCACTGCCTGCGCGCCCTGCGCGACGCGGGCGTAGTCGGCAAGCGCAAGCTGCGCGTTGTGCTCGGCTCCGCAGAGGAAATCGGCATGCAGGATATGGGCTACTATTTCTCCAAGGAGCAGACGCCGACGATGGGCTTCACGCCCGACGCCTCCTACGGTCTGTGCCACTGCGAGAAAGGGCTTTTCCGCTTTGCCGTGACCGGTCCGGTCGGTGAGAAAATCAAATCGTTCAAGGCCGGCACGGTGGTCAACGCCGTACCGTACAAGGCGGAGGCGGACGTACTCTGCTGTGACGAGGGCTTTAAGAAGCTGACGGCTGCCGCCGAAGCGGCGGAAATCCCGTTTGACGTCACGCGCACGGAGGACGGCGCGCACATTGTCGCGCACGGCGTCGCTTCGCACGCCTCGTGGCCGCAGAACGGCGTCAACGCCGCGGCGCATCTGATCCGCCTGCTTGTCTCTGTCTGGGGCGATAAGTGCGGCGCGCTGTTCACGTTCATCAATGATAAAATCGGCCTGACCTATGACGGCTCGCTGATCGGCGTCAAAATGTCCGACGAGCCGAGCGGCGACCTGACCTTCAATCTCGGCCTTGTCGAAGCCGAAAACGGCGCGGGCCGCTTTGACGTGGATATCCGCTATCCGGCGACGAAAAAGGGCGCCTATATTGACGCCGTCCTTCGTGCCGAGGTTGAGCATGCGGGTCTGACGTATATCCTCTGCTCCGATGAGGAACCGCTTTATCTGCCGAAGGACGGCCCGCTCGTACAGCTTCTTTCCGGCGCATATGAGGACATGACCGGCGAGAAGTGCGACATTTTCTCGATGGGCGGCGGCACCTATGCGCGTCAGATGGGCGGCAAGGGCGTTGCGTTCGGCGCTTCCTTCGCGGAAGACGAATCAAACGCGCACAACTGCAACGAGTGTCTCAATCTGGAGCATTACAAGAAGCATGCGCAGATCTGCCTGGAAGCGATGTACCGCATGTTCACCGCAGACTGAAGCTGACTGAGGCTTGCCTATGACAAAATACGCACACCTCCTGCCGGAGGATATCTTTTCAAACCCGGAAGCCAAGGTCTATGTGGAAGCCGGCAACACCTGCCTCGGCGCGCTCGGCTTCACGGAACACGGACGGCCCCACGCCAAACGCTGCAGCAACTACGCGCGCGATATTCTCGCGGCGCTCGGCTTTGACCAGCGCACCTGCGAGCTTGCGGCAATCGCGGGGTATCTGCACGACATCGGCAACACGATCAACCGCGTCGACCATGCGCACAGCGGCGCAATCATGGCGTTCACGCTCCTGACACGGCTCAACATGCCGCCGGAGGAAATCGCCACCATCTGTTCGGCCATCGGCCATCACGACGAAAAGACGGCGTTTCCGGTCAATGCCGTTTCGGCAGCGCTGATTCTCTCCGATAAGAGCGACGTCCGCCGCACGCGCGTGCGCAAGAACGCAATCATCGCGAGTGATATTCACGACCGCGTCAACTACGCCGTTGTGAATTCCTC
Organism: Hominenteromicrobium sp.; assembly: GCA_051880755.1. GTDB lineage: Bacteria > Bacillota > Clostridia > Oscillospirales > Acutalibacteraceae > Hominenteromicrobium. The sequence continues at coordinate 12,527 of JBJEOO010000292.1, read as the reverse complement.
GCTGAAAATCGACGCGGAAAACAAGCTCTGTGTTTTCTATATCACGATTGATACGGAAATCTGCCCTGTCATGGAGTATTTCGAGATCTTTCTCGACCGTATGGTGCTCTGCCGCAAGGCCGCCGATTTTCTCGGCCTGACCTTCGAGCTGATTATCAACGACACGCGCCTGCTGTAAAGATTCCGGAGGAAAACAAATGGATGAAATTCGTCTGGTTTCGCCGTCCATGGCGTATGAGGAGGACCTTCTGCGCTTCCGGCAGGAGCTGCTTGAAGCGGATGATGCGGATTCCTTCGCGGGCTGCGGCAGCCTGCGGACATGGACGTCTATGGAGGATTATCTCGAACACCTTGCGAGGTGGAGCCGCGCCGACACCTGCCCGCCCGGCAGCGTACCCTCCGACACCTATCTGGCCGTACGCGCTTCGGACAGCCGCATTGTCGGCATCATCGACCTGCGGCACCACATCGATCACCCGATTCTCGGAGTCTGGGGCGGGCATATCGGATATTCCGTGCGCCCGTCCGAGCGCGGAAAAGGGTACGCCAAGGAAATGCTCCGGCTGAATCTTCAAAACTGCCGTGCGCTGGGTCTGCGCCGCGTGATGATTACGTGCAATCGCAAGAACCCTGCGAGCGAAAAAACCATTCTGGCAAACGGCGGCGTTTTTGAAAAAGAAATCGCAGTCGACGGCGAATGGATCAAGCGGTATTGGATCACCCTGTAAACATGAAAAAACACGGGTACACTTTTCAGAAAGTGACCCGTGTTTTTTGTTTGAGTAATTATCGGCCGACCGCCTCGTCGGTTCTGACTCTTTTGAGGAAGCAGGTGATCACCAGCACGCAGATGCCGAGCACAACGCTCGCCGCAATGCCGACGCGGTATGTACCGAAAATATCGTAGCTGTAACCGAACGCCGCCATTGTGCAGGAGCTGCTGATGCAGGCGAACAAAGAGATGTATGAATACGCAACGCTGTGCAGGCGCGGCCCGTATACATAGCGCACAACAAGCGGAATGCCGACCGCCGCCACGGCGTATATGCCGCCGAACAGAAACGCGCTGATCATCGGCACCACAGAACCGCCGACCGGCAGGAAACAGAACACCGTCATGCCGATGATATTCATCAGCATCATAACCCCGCATGCCTTCGGCGCACCGAACGCATCGCTGAGCACGCCGATCAGGAGCTTGAAAAGCACGTTGCCGATCATGGAAGCGGAAACCATCAGCGCACCGACGGAAGCCGAAAGCCCGATGCTCGTTGCAAAGCCGGAAACATGCGCATTAAAGCCCGAAACGGCATAGGCCAGCACCGAAAACGCAGCCGCGACCAAAAAAGCCGCGCTGCCGAACGAAACACGGAGTTTTTCCGTTTTCTGACCGGCCGGCTGTGCCATACTGCACGACGCACCGTACGGGAGAAGCCCTTTTTCCTCCGGATGCTCGCGGATGATAAACAGAATGCCGGGCAACGTGAGAACCAGCACAAAGCCCGCCGCCGCAAGATATGCCGCGCGCCAGCCGAACGCTTCGATCGCCGCGTTCAGAACAGGGTTGAAGATCGCGCCGCCGAGTCCCGAGCAGCTCATCGTAATACCCATGGCAAAGCCGTTTTTCTCCTGAAACCAATTGCCGATGATGTATGTGATGACCACGTTGCTGTAGCCCGTAATGGCAATGCCCATCACGGCGCCGAGCAGATAGAAAAACGCAATATGCCCCGCGGCGGACATGCCGACAAAGCAAAGCGCCGTCACAACCGCACCCGCACCGGTAAGCAGCTTAATATTGACCTTGCCGATCAGTCTGGATGCGACAAACGGACCCATCAGGCCGGTAATCACATTGGTCAGGGTAACGGTCATCGACACCGCTCCGCGCCCGATGCCGAGCGTTTCCGAAACGGACGTGAAAAAGATTCCCGCACAGTTGATGCTGATGCCGATCGCCGCCATAGCAAGCCCGCTGCACGCGGCGACAACCAGCCAATGATACAAACTCTTATTTTTCAATACAAACACTCCAACTTATTCCCATTTCCCAGAGCGGGACTTATTTTGTGCCGAAGATACGGTCGCCCGCATCGCCGAGGCCCGGCAGGATATAGCAGTTCTCATTCAGCTTTTCATCGACAGCCGCACAATAAATGTGTACGTCCGGATGGACTTCGCTCAGTGCCTTGAGGCCCTCCGGCGCGGCAATGATGCAGAGGAATTTGATGCTCTTCGGATGGCTGCGCTTGACGATCGTGATCGCATCGATGGCCGAACCGCCCGTCGCGAGCATCGGGTCGAGCACAATCACGTCGCGCTCCTCAATATCCGGCGGCAGCTTGTTGTAGTACTCAACCGGCAGATGCGTCTCATGGTCACGATACAGGCCGATATGACCGACCTTCGCGCTTGGCACGAGCTGCAGCATGCCGTCCACCATACCGAGGCCGGCACGAAGAATCGGCACAAACGCGAGCTTTCTGCCCGCGATAACCTTGGTGGTCGCCTTGCACATCGGCGTTTCGATCTCCACTTCGGAAAGCGGCAGATCACGCGTTGCCTCATAGCACATCAGCGTTGCAATCTCGCTGACAAGCTCACGGAATTCCTTGGTGCCCGTGTTTTTGTCGCGCAGGAATGTGAGCTTATGCTGGATCAGCGGATGATCCATAACAAAAATCTGATTGTCCATTTTCAATATCCTCCGTTCTGATTATCGATCGATGCAGAGATTGACAACCTCCACATTTCCGTCTGTTTTGCGTCTTACAGCTCGCCGTTTTCGATGGCCGCAATCTGATCGATTCTGCGCTGATGGCGGCCGCCCTCAAACTCAAAGGACAGGAAGGTATCCACGATTTCAAGACCCGTCTTTTCATCCGTGACAAGGCCGCCCAGACAGAGGATATTGGCGTTGTTGTGGCGGCGTGTCATTTCCGCCGCGTGCGCATCACAGCAGAGCGCCGCGCGGATGCCCTTGACCTTATTGGCCGCCATCGAGATGCCGATACCCGTTGAGCAGACCAGCACGCCGTACTGTGCACCGCCGTCCGCGACACAGTGCGCGACCTTTGCGCCGTACACCGCGTAATCGACGCTGTCCGTCGAATAGCAGCCGAAATCTTTTACCTCAATGCCCTTTTCCGTGAGATGCTTCTTCACGGCTTCCTTGAGCGCAAAGCCGCCGTGATCCGAACCGATTGCAATAATCATGATCTATCTTCCCCCTGATTCCTGTTTCTTTTTCAGTTCCCGCTCCGCCTGCGGCAGGCGCAGGTAGATCGGCATCAGCGCGTCCGGTGTGACCGTCTGCCCTGCGGCAATCAGCTCCTGCGCCGCAAGCGCCGCGCCCGAAGCGCGCTGGAACTGCTGCTGCGGCTGCAGAATCCGGGCGCCGAACGATGCGAACGTCTTGTGGCAGAGCTGCGCGCCGTCGCCGACCAGCAAAAGCTTGTCGCCATACGCTTCACATTCCGCGTACAGCTCCGAAACCGGCAGCGCGCGGTCCGCACAGAGCCGCTCGATTTTACCGTTTTCCGCACGGAACATGGCGTTATACACCTGTCCGCAGCGCGCGTCCATCACGGCGCAGACGATGCCGTTCATGCCGCGTGCGTTTTCCGCCATCGCGCGTAGCGTCGAAACGCCCGCGCAGGGGATGTTCCGCGCCATCGCAAGCCCCTTGACACACGATACGCCGATGCGCACGCCGGTGAACGAGCCGGGACCTGCGGACACCGCGAAGCAGTCCACGTCGTCGAGCGTCCTTGCGGAAAGCCGCAGAACGGCTTCCACCATTGGCATCAGCGTCTGGCTGTGCGTCTGCTTCGTGTTGATATAAAACTCCGAGAGTATTTTACCGTCCTCCAGAAGCGCCGCCGAAGCCGGCGACGCGGAGGAATCCAGCGCTAAAATCAGCATAATTTTTCCTTTTCCGTATCAAAAGATAACGGCGTCACAAATCCACGCCCTCAATCGTGATCACACGCTCCGTCTCGGTTTCGCCCTTTTGGATGTCGATGCGGATCGTGTTGTCCGGCAGCGCGCCGTCGATGTTCTCGCTCCACTCGATCACGAGCACATTGTCCGTGTCGAGGTAATCGAAGAAGCCGGTCGAATAGAGATCGTCCCAGCCGGAAACGCGGTACATATCGAAGTGCTGCACGGTAAGGCGCGTTTCGTATTCGTTGACGAGCGCGAAGGTCGGGCTGGAGACGACGTCCCCGCCGCCGAGCGCAAGCACAAGCCCGCGCGTGAACGCGGTTTTACCCATGCCCATCGAGCCGGTGAACGCGATGACCTCGCCGCCGCGGAGCTTTTCGGCAAGCCGCGCCGCGAGCTTCTCCGTATCCGAGACGGAATTTGAAATATAAACCGCCATATCAGAACAGGCCGTGGATTTTGCCGTCCTCACCCACGTCAATCTTTTCGGCAGAGGGCACCTTCGGCAGACCCGGCATGGTCATGACGTCGCCCGCATACGCGACGACGAAGCCCGCGCCGTTCGAGAGGCGCAGATCGCGGATCGTGATCGTGAAGCCTGTCGGGCGTCCGAGCAGGGCGGCATTGTCAGACAGGGAATACTGCGTCTTTGCGATGCAGACCGGCATCTCGTCGCCGCCGAGCGCCTTGATGTCCTTCAGAGACTTCATCGCCTGATTGGTGAATGTTACGCCGTCCGCGCCGTAGATGGTCTTTGCGATCGTCTCGATCTTCTCCTCCACGGTCTTGTCGAGGTCGTAGATCGGCTGGAAATGGCTTTCCTTTTCCTCAATGACCTTACAGACGGTTTTTGCAAGCTCCACGCCGCCTTCGCCGCCCTTGGCAAAGACCTCGGAAAGCGCATACTCCACGCCGAGGGACTTGCAGCAGTCGTCGATAACCTGAAGCTCCGCGTCCGTATCGGTGCCGAAGCGGTTGATGGCGACGACGACCGGCACGCCGTATTTATGCATATTCTCCACATGGGCGCGCAGGTTCGCAACGCCCTTTTCGAGCGCCGGAACATTCTCTGCGGAAAGCTCCGCCTTCGGCACGCCGCCGTTGTATTTCAGCGCGCGAACCGTGGCCACGACCACGATGCAGTCGGGCTTGAGACCCGCCATGCGGCACTTGATATCGAGGAATTTCTCCGCGCCGAGATCGGAACCGAAGCCCGCCTCCGTGATGCAGTAATCGCCGAGCTTCAACGCAAGGCGCGTTGCGCGCACGGAGTTGCAGCCGTGGGCAATATTGGCAAACGGGCCGCCGTGCATGATCGCCGGCGTGCCTTCAATCGTCTGCACAAGATTCGGATTGATGGCGTCCTTCAGAAGCGCGGTCATCGCGCCGTCCGCCTTGATATCCTTCGCGTAGACCGGCTTGCCGTCATAGGTGTACGCAATGAGGATGCGCCCGAGACGCTCCTTGAGATCCTTCAGGTCCTTTGCAAGGCACAGGATCGCCATGACCTCGCTCGCAACGGTGATGATGAAGCCGTCCTCACGCGGGACGCCGTTGATTTTGCCGCCGAGACCGACAACAATATTGCGCAGCGCACGGTCATTCATATCGACACAGCGCTTGATGAGGATGCGGCGCTGGTCGATGCCGAGCAGATTGCCCTGCTGAAGATGATTGTCCAGCATTGCGCAGAGCAGATTATTGGCGGAGGTGATGGCATGCATATCGCCCGTAAAATGCAGATTGATATCTTCCATCGGCAGAACCTGCGCGTAGCCGCCGCCTGCCGCACCGCCCTTGATGCCGAAAACCGGGCCGAGAGACGGTTCACGCAGCGCGATAACCGCGTTCTTGCCGATCTTCGCCATGGCCTGTCCCAGACCGGCTGTCGTGGTGGTCTTACCCTCGCCCGCGGGCGTCGGGTTGATTGCGGTGACCAGAATCAGCTTTCCGTCCGGCTGATCCTGCAGTCTCGCAAAAAGATCGTCGTTGAGCTTTGCCTTGAAACGGCCGTACGGCTCCAGTTCTTCGGTGCGAACGCCGAGTTCTTCCGCAATCTCGGCAATCGGTCTTAATTTGGTCTGCTGCGCAATTTCGATATCGGTAAGCATAACATCCCAACCTCTCATTCGATTTGTATTTTGCGGTGTGCCGCGCAAAAAGCCCGGAGCACCGGATTTTATGATCTTCCCAAATTATATATCAAAAACCCCGATTCGTAAAGGGGTTGACTTTTCGTTTGTGAAAATTTTGAAAAACATTGCTGAATGATTCCGGCTGTGCTATACTATTTGTAGATTTATCCGATTTATCGCCTTTTCGGCTAAAAGGAGCTTCTATGAGAAACAACCGGATTTTCCTGCATATTACATCCTATCTGCGGCGCACGGACAAGCTTCTTTGGCTTCTCATGCTGGCGATTTCCGCTTTCAGCCTGCTGCTGCTCAAAAGCGTTTCGCGCGCAACCAGCACCGACTATTTCAAAACCCAGCTTTTTGTCACCGTGCTGGGCCTGCTCGCCTCCGTCGCAATCACTTGGATTGATTACGAAAGCATCGCTTCTTTCTGGTATCTGATCGCCGGATTCTCCGTCTTTATCATGCTGTATACGATCTTTTTCGGCGTCAGCGTGCAGGGCAGCGGCGGCGTCAACGCACGCGCGTGGATCAGCATTGCCGGGCGCACATTTCAGACCAGCGAGCTGGTCAAAATCTTTTTCATGATTACCTACGCAAAGCACATTTCGGTTATCCGGGCGCGCGACGCCATCCGCCGCCCGACGCAGGTTTTTCTGCTTGCCGTACATGCGGCGGTGCCCGTCCTGCTCTGCCACCTGCAGGGCGACGACGGCGCGGCGATCGTATTTTTCGCGATGTTCCTGTGCATGAGCCTTGCCGGCGGCGTACAGCTCCGGTATTTTCTTGCGCTCGGCGCGCTGGTTGCCGTCAGTCTGCCGATTCTCTGGAATTTTGTTCTGAGCGAGTATCAGATCAAGCGTTTCACCTCGGTTTACAACCTTGATGATCCGTCGATTCAGCTCAACGAGGGCTACCAGCAGTATCAGGGGCGGCTTTCCATCGGCAGCGGACAGCTCACCGGCAAGGGCCTTTTCAACGGCCCCCGCGTCGAATCGAACCTCGTGACCTTTCAGCACAGCGACTTTATTTTTTCGGTTGCCGGTGAGGAGCTGGGTTTTCTCGGCTGCACCGCGATCATCGTGCTGCTTCTGCTTTATCTGTTCCGCGTGCTCTACATTGCATCGAAGGCGCGGGATGACCTTGGGCGCTGCATGTGCTTCGGCTTTTTCGGGCTGATCGCCCTGCAGTCCATCTCGAATATCGGCATGTGTCTGGCGCTTTTGCCCGTCATGGGCGTCACGCTGCCCTTCTTTTCGGCGGGCGGCAGCAGCGCGATCTGCCTGTATCTCGGCTTCGGCCTTGTACAGAACGTCTACATGCACCGCGCGGACGCCGTCGGTCCGCGATTGCACAGCACACGCAGTCTGAAAATCAATTTCAGAAAGCTGAAGGTTTAGTCACGCTGAACGTCTCCGCCCGGGGAATGCGGGCACACGCAAAACCTGTGATTCGCGCGGAAAGTGCGCGGCTCATACAGCGATGGACAGAACAAGCCCCACGGGAATCCCGTGGGGCTTTGGCTTGTTTCGCTTAAGCTAACCAAAGCGAACAGCCCGAGCACCTGTATGTCCGGGCTGTTTTACGACACGACTTTCCGCACAAGGGCTTGCCCCTTGATGTTCTATGACCACCCGGCAAAACGGACAGAGGCGCATGTTTTGCCTTGCATTTCATTCGATGTCCGTTTTCCGCCTGTACAGATAAGCGTTTTTCTCGCGGCCGACGCGTTCAAGCACGCCGAGCGAAAACAGCACGTTGACGGCGCACTGGGCGTGGGCGACAGGGCGCTTCACCGCTTTGGCAAGCGTTTTCGTTGTGAACGGCTCCTCAAGCGTCTCCGGCAGCAGGCGCAGATAGTCCGCCGGGCGCGTGAGATCCATTTCGCCGAGCAGCGCTTCCGGCACGCGCTCGCCGCGCGACGCGCGGATTTTCTTTTTCTGCCCGTACCCGTCGAGATAGCGGTAATCGGTCAGCTCCAGCAGAACGAGCCGCAGGCGGAAATTCGGGTGCTGAAGCTGCGGTTTGATCTTGTACAGCTCCGGGAACACATCGAACGGGATCCACTTCTTCGGGCTTTTCTTCGGCGCGGAGACTTCTCCGGTCTCCGGATCAATCCAGCGCAGCCAGCGCTTTTCCGCAATCGGATATACAACCGTGACGCGCGCCGCGTCGAGAAACGCCGCAAGCTTCGCGCGCAGCCGGTCAAAGCCGCGCGTCTGGATCTCGATGACTCCCTCCTCGCCGACAATATCCGCAACAAAGCCGCCAAGCGCGATTTCCCGGCTTTCGGCGTCCGGTTCATAATAAGCCTTGAGCGCGGCATGCAGCGTCTTTTCGGAAAGCGTGCCGATACCGCTTTCCCCCTGTGTGCGCCTGAGCGCCGCTGCGCGCGCCGCCTGAAACCGTTCGTAATCCAAACCGCCACCGCCTTTCCTGTATGCCATCAGTATATCATTTTCCCGGTCAAAACACAACCGGAACAGAAAAGGAAAGCGGCACGGCTTTCGCCGCACCGCCCGGAAGACGTGTTTACTTTTACGCGCGCGGCTCGAAGGTGCAGCACTCGGTCTCACTGACGACGCTCGGGTCGCTGCAGCAGCAGCCTACGCAGACACAATCCGCATGGCACTTTTTGCTTTCATTATAGGTGCAGTGCTCTGCGCTGCAATGGATATCCGTGCTTTCGCTCGGTGTGGAATAGCTGCCCGAGGAAGCGGAATTCTGAGAGGAATTTGTGCGCTCCGCGTAGGAGATGCAGCAGGTTTCGCGGCTCTCCATAGCCGCCGGTCCGTCGACCTGAATCTTATTGAGCATGCACAGATTGTCCTTGTTGTGGCGGCAGGTATCCACCTTGCATTTGAGCTTATTCATCGTAATCGCGATCCTTTCGTTTCAATTGTGCCGCAGGTTCTGCGGTCCCGCATAGTATTTCCCTTTTCTCTGCCGTTTATGCGGCGCAAAGTGCGCATCAGCGCTTGAAAATCACATAGGAATATGCTATACTGAATCAGTTCAGCCTATACGTGGATTCCTGCGGCATTCGGCCGCACTGTGAAGATTTCAGAAACGAAGACAGGTGATTTTGATGAAAAAAACGATTTGTGTTATTTTCGGCGGCGCATCCTCGGAATATGAGGTCTCCCTGATGTCGTCGTCCTCCATTATCCGGAATCTTGACCCGGAAAAATTTGACATTGTGACACTCGGCATCACCAGAGACGGCCGCTGGTTCCTCTATTCCGGTGATGTGGACAGCATTGAAAACGGCACATGGATAAAGCATCCGGACAACCGTCCGGCCTTCATTTCTCCGGATAAGGGCACCTCCGGCCTTGTGATTCTGGAAAAGGACGGCGGCTGCTCGATCCGGAAGATCGACGTGATCTTCCCCGTTCTGCACGGCAAAAACGGAGAGGACGGCACCATTCAGGGTCTTTTCCAGCTTTCCGGCATCCCGTATGTCGGCTGCGGCACCGCCGCTTCCGCTATCTGCATGGATAAGGCCGTTGCGCACTCGCTGCTGGCCAGCGCAAACATTGAGCAGGCACATTATCTCTGGTTCTATGCCGACCGCTATGCGGCAGACGGCGAGAAAATCCGCAACAAGATCTGCGCGCGCCTGAGCTTCCCGGTCTTTGTCAAACCCGCAAATGCCGGCTCCTCGGTCGGCATCACCAAGGTATCCGATCCCGAAAAACTGGATGCGGCAATCCGCCTTGCGGCGGAGAACGACAGCAAGATTGTTGTTGAGGAAGGCATTGTCGGCCAGGAGGTTGAATGCGCCGTGCTCGGCAACCGGGGCAGAAGCGAAGCTTCCGTGATCGGTGAAATCGGCGCGGCCGCAGAATTCTACGATTACGACGACAAATATAAAAACGGCGCGGCGCAGCTGTATATTCCGGCGCGTCTTGATCCCGCAGTGGCGGAGGAGATTCGTAAAACGGCGGTGCGCGCTTACAACCTGCTCGGCTGCGACGGTCTCTCCCGCGTGGATTTCTTTGTCACGGCAAAGGAAAAGAAGGTCATCCTAAACGAGATCAACACGCTGCCCGGCTTCACCTCCATCAGCATGTATCCGAAGCTCTGGAACGCCTGCGGTCTGCCGTACGGCGAGCTGCTTGAAAAGCTGATTGACTGTGCACTGACCCGCGACAACCAAAAAGGATAAGGTAAGACTATGGATAACAGACCCATCGGCGTATTTGACTCCGGTCTCGGCGGCCTGACGGCCGTCAAGGAGCTGATGCGCCTTCTGCCGAACGAGCGCATTCTCTATTTCGGCGATACAGGCCGCGTCCCCTACGGCACACGCGGCCGGGACATCATCCGGCACTATGCGAAACAGGACATGAATTTTCTGATGCAGCACGACGTCAAAGCTGTGCTCGCCGCCTGCGGCACCGTCAGTTCGGTTGCAAGTGATGTGGGCAACAGCCTGTCGGTGCCCTATATCGACGTTCTGCGCCCTACGGCGCGTGCCGCCGTAAACCGCACCAAAAACGGCCGGATCGGCATCATCGGCACCTCCGCCACAATCGCTTCCGGTTCCTACCGCCGGGAGATCCACAAGCTCAACCCCGATATCGAGGTATTCGAGCAGGCCTGTCCGCTTTTCGTTCCGCTTGTTGAAAACGCGTTTGTCGCCCCGCAGGACGAGGTCACACGGCTCGTCGCGCAGCGCTACCTCAGCGCAATCCGCGAAAAAGGCGTGGACACGCTGATCCTCGGCTGTACGCATTATCCGATCATCAGCCCGACAATCCGCAGCGTGATGGGCAGCGGCGTAACGCTGATCAATTCCGGCCGCGAGGCGGCGGCGGGCTGTCTGGAAAACCTTAGGCAGAACGATCTGCTGTGCAGTGCGGACAGCCGTGCGGAATACCAGTATTATGTCAGCGACGATACGGACAGCTTCTTCCATGTGGCGGAGCTTTTTCTCGGACAGAGCGTTCAGGGCAAGGTGGAACGCATTGATATTGAAAGGTACTGACAGATTCATGCGCGAAGATTATGAAATCACGATCATCGGCCGGCAGACCATTGACAGCGAAACCGGCGAGATCAAATTGGATACGCTCGGTGATTACAGCGAGCGAAACGGCATCAAATACATATCCTATACCGAATATGCCGAGGAAGCGCCGTATACCGGGCACCGCAAAATTCTGAAAATCGAGGATAATGATACGGTGACCATGCTTTCTCCCGGTACGCCGACCCGGCTCATCCTGCAGAAGGGCAAGCGCCACAAGTGTATGTACGATACAGGCGCGGGGCTGCTCTCACTCGGCGTTTTTACCCAGACGCTCAAGCACAACCTCTCGCCCGAGGGCGGCGAGCTGCGCATCCGCTATACGCTGGATATTGACGCTCATCTCTCCTCCGATAACGAAATTCTCGTTAAGCTGAAAAAGCGCACTCTTCCGGCCGAAGAGAAATCCATTTTGAAAGGAAACGAAACCGATGTCTAAAGCAGTAAGCATTGCAAAAGAACAGGTCTATACCGCCGTACAGGCTGCGATGAAAAAAGCAATGGCCGCAGGCATGCTCCCCGAAGCCGAGCTGCCGGCCTTCACCGTGGAACGCCCCGCGGACCGCACACACGGCGACTTTGCGACAAACGCCGCGATGGTCTCCGCGCGCACATTCCGTATGGCGCCTCCGAAAATCGCTGCGGCAATTCTCGGCAATCTGGAGCTTTCGGGTACCTATTTCACCAAAGCGGAAACCGCCGGTCCCGGCTTCATGAATTTCTTCCTGAGCCCTGCTTTCTACAGCGACGTACTGCGGGATGTGCTGACCGCCGATACGCAGTACGGCCGAAGTGATTTCGGCAAAAAACGCAAGGTTATGGTGGAGTTCGTTTCCGCCAACCCGACCGGTCCGATGCATATGGGCAACGCACGCGGCGGCGCGCTCGGCGACTGCCTTTCCGCCGTGCTGGATGCGGCCGGCTATGACGTATGGCGTGAGTTCTACGTCAACGATGCAGGCAATCAGCTCGAAAAGTTCGGGCTTTCGCTCTCCATCCGCTATCAGCAGCTTTTTGCGGAAAATCCGCCGGAGCTTCCGGAGGACAGCTACCACGGCGAGGATATTCTGGACCTTGCAAAGGAATACGCCGCGGCAAACGGCGACAGTCTGATGCAGGTTTCCGAGGAGGAACGCCGCAACGCGCTTGTCGGCTTCGGCCTGCCGAAGAACATCGCAAAGATGAAGGCGGATATGGAGAAATACCGCGTGCATTATGACCGCTGGTTCCTGGAAAGCGACCTGCACAAGAGCGGTGAGGTTATGGCGGTTGTCGATTACCTGCGTGACCGCGGCCTGACCTATGAAAAGGACGGCGCCGTCTGGTACAAAAACGCCGAGGTCGTGGCAAAGCGCCTGCGCGCCGAGGGAAAGAGCGAAAAACAGATCGAGGCGCTCGAGCTGAAGGATGAC
>JBJEOO010000291.1:0-5199 GCA_051880755.1 Hominenteromicrobium sp. | reverse complement strand
TGGAGCGTGATCGGGATATTCCGATCCGGCACCGTCGTGATATAAATGTCGTACAGCGTGTGGCCTGCCGGCATCCGCGTGAGTAGTGTCAGCTCCTCCGGGCGCTTCAGAATGCCGGTTTCCTCGCGCAGCTCCCGCACCGCGCCCGCAAGCGACGACTCGCCCCTGAGCACAGAGCCGCCCGTGATCTCCCACATCAGCCCGAACGGTTTTTGCGGGTCACGCAGCGTCGTCAGGAATTCCTGCTGCTTTGTCACAACGTAGATCTCGACGACGCGGTGGTACACGCCGTCCGGAATCCGCTCAGCTTCATCGCGGTACAGGTCAAAGCCGAGCGGCCGGCCGCCTGCATCGACTGCATCCCAAACTTCGCGTTCTTTCATTTTTCTTCTCCCCTTTCCGGTTCAAACAGAGAGGACAAAAGGAGGACGGTTTTCGCCGTCCTCCAGTCGTTTTGGTTTTTTAGATATGTGCGCGGATAAAATCGGCAGCCTTGCGGATGTCGCCCTCGGGATCGTCGCCGACCTCGCGTTCGATGGTCAAAAATCCCTTGTAGCCGATGTCGTTCAGTGCCTTGAAGTACGCCGGGAAATCGACGTCGCCCTCGCCGAGCGGCAGCTCGATGAACGACGCATCCTGCAGCATGTCGGATTCCTCCATGCCGTAAAGAATTTCCGGGCTGATGTAATGCAGGCGCTTGCCGTCCTTCGCATGCGTGTGGACAATATAATCCTTCAGCGTGTAAACCGCCTGTACCGGGTCATCGCCCGTAACCATAACGAAGTTCGCCGGATCGAGGTTGACCGAAACGCCGGTGGAGTGCAGACCGTCGAGGAAGCCCTTCAGGGTCACGGCAATCTCCGGGCCGGTTTCCACGGCGAAATGCGCCTGCATGGAATCCGCATACGCGGCAAGCTGACCGCATGCATCCTGCATGATCGCATAACGCGGATGCGTCGGATCTGCCGGGACAACGCCGATGTGCGTCGTGATCACGTCGGTCTCAAGGTCCTTTGCGAGGTCCACAATGCGCTTTGAGCGCTCAATGAGATCCGGGTTCAGCTCGGGATTGTTGAAGCCGTGGCCGAGATCGCCGCAGAGTGCGGAAATCACAAGACCGTGATCCTTAACGCGCTTTAAAAATTCGCGGCGAGCCGCAGCGTTCATGTTTTCCGGGGCCATTTCGCCTTTTGTCGCGTAAACCTGAATGCCGGTTGCGCCGACGGCTACGGCCTTGTCAAGCGCGGTCAGCGTATCGGTGCGGAAGCCGTCCATCAGGACGCCGATAGAAAAAGGATACATACGAATTTTCCTTTCCGATTGTATTTTGGAGATGCTTATTCGCCGAGTACGATTTCCTTATGCTGCTCGGAAGAATCGTAGATGGCCTGCATCATCTGAGCCGTGATGATAACGGTGTCGATATGGGACGGCAGCTTCTCGCCCGTCTTGATGCAGCGGATAAACGCGTCGATCTCGTTCTGGAAGTGGTCGCGCATCTTGTATTCCGGCTTGTATTCGACAAGCGCGCCGTGCTCAGCGGTATAAATCGTGAAATCCTTGCCGTACTGGAGACGAATGCCGGCCTTATCGCCCATAAAGTCGATGTACTGCTCGTTGACGCCGATGTTCTGTGCCCAGGCGCCGTGCAGCGAAATGACCGGGCCTTCGGTGCGGATCATGCCGACAACGGAATCGTCAACATCGTAAACGCCGTCGTACTGCGGGGGGCCTGCCCACATATCCTTATATGCGTAGCCCTTCATATCCTTGCCAAGCTCACTGAAAACCTCGCCCGTGACGGTCTTGACCTTCGGATCGCCGCAGCAATACATGACGATATCGAGGTAATGGACGCCCCAGTCGATCAGCGCGCCGCCGCCCGCGATGGCCTTTGTGGTGAATGCGCCGCCGAGACCCGGGATAGAGCGGTGTGCGCGGAAGCTTGCATGGACATGGTAGACATCGCCGAGCTTGCCGTCGTCGATATACTGCTTGATGAGGTTGACGCTGTCATTGAAGCGGTTGACAACGCCGATGTTCAGAACCTTGCCGGTCTCATGCTGAACCTTCTGCATTTCAAGCGCTTCCGCATACGTTCTGGCAGCCGGCTTTTCGCACAGGACGTTCTTGCCGGCGCGCAGGGCGTCGATCGCAATGGTCGGGTGAACGTTGTTCGGGGTGCAGACGGAAACCGCTTCGATTTCCGGATCCGCGAGGACGTCGTGGTAATCGACGACCGCCGTACCGCAGCCATATTTCTCAACGGCGGCTTCGGCACGCTCAGGGATAATATCGCAGAAATACTTGATCTCTGCCTCCGGGTTGTTCATGTAGGATGGGATATGCGCTGCATTCGCAATGGTACCGCATCCGATAACGGCGACTTTCATGGTACATAACTCCTTTACGTGTTAACTTCAGGCTGAGGCTGAACTTTTTTGTTTTCCTCCGCCCATTTTTTATATTCACGCGGCGCCATGCCGATATACTTCTTGTAGGCACGGCTGAACGCGTGGATCGACTTAAATCCCATCAGCTCGGCAACCTTGGTGATCGAATACCCCTGCCGGAGGTATTCGTTTGCTTTTTCAAAGCGCCGCTTTGTATGGTAGGCTTTCAGGCTTTCGCCGGTGAGCGCAGAGAACTTCTGCGCGATATGCGTATAGCTGTATCCGAATTCCCGGCTCAGATCACTGAGGTTCTCCATGGACTCCAGATTGACGTCGATATAATTGATCACATCATAGACCAGCTTTTCATCCGCATTGTTGCTTCCGCTGAGCAAATAGCTTTTGGAAAATTTCCTGCTGAAAATCCGGTATACGCTGCAGATAATCTCCTGCATATAGGCTTCAACCAGCAGATTGGAAAGCACATCATCCGAAATGAATTCGGACAGAATACGCATAAACGTATCCTGAATGCCCATGGTGTTGCGGATCTCAACCAGATCGGTCTGATCAAAAAACGCCTTGATCTGCATGATTTTTTCATTGATGACCGGCTCCACAAAATCGAAGCCCAGATAAAAATAACGAAGCGGGTCACTTTCTGAAGAAATGATATTATGCATCATCCCTTTGCGGACAATCAGCAGATCGCCTTTCTGCATATCGTAGACGCTGTCGTCCACATAAAAGGATCCGCTGCCGGAGAGCACATAGGTGATCTCATAAACGGCCTGCTCATGCTCAAAGGTCTGATAGCCGGCTTCACAGCTTAAATCGCCGATCTGATACAGGATATACGGCCCGTACAGCATGTCCATGCCGGCATATGTGTTGTCGAAATGAAATTTTGCCCGATTCACCGGCACTGTGTCATCGCCTCAATGTCTGTGCACCCTTATTATAGTGAACGGGTGCATGGTTGTATTTGATATTTTTATCAAGCGTTGTTTCAAAAGTCACAGCTTTTGCGGGATCAGATCTCTTCCGACCCCTTGTCCACGGTTTCCAGCTGATGATGCAGGCTGTTGAAGGTTGCGCCGTTTACGATGTTCTCTTTTTCACCGGTAATATTCATCGTAATCCGATCCAGCATCTCTGCCAGCCTGCAAAGCTCCTCCTCGGAAAAGCCCTGAAAAGCACGCGCATCGAGCTGGTCCATCCGTTCCCGGCAGAGCGAACGGATGCGCTGGCCCTCCTCGGACAAATACAACCGCTTGCAGCGCAGATTCTCGGCATCAACCTCTTTGACCAGATAGCCGGCTTTCTGAAGCCGCTTGGTGGAAAGCGCGATGGATGCCGGACTGACCTGCTGGAAATCCGCAATCTCGATCTGCGTGCAGCCGGGGTGATCGCTGATATAATCCAGAACCGGCATTTGTCCGAAATACAGCTTGTATTCCTGTGTTTCCCGCCTGTGTGCCAGCATACGCACAAGCTCCAGCTTATGCAGCCGCCCTGTAATCTGATAAAGTTCCATCTCCGCCTCCAATGTTCCGTTCCATCCGCACCGGCGCCGAAACGGCGCCTCCCTTTTGATATTATTATAACTCCCCTGTTAAATTTGTCAACCCACCGGGGCAAAAGGCGTTTACATTTCGGGGCTGTTATGCTATACTAAATCATATTGATTTAAAAACAAAGGAGTTGTTTTCATGAATGAAACCATTCAGGTTCTGATGAACAGAAAATCCGTCCGTGTTTTTGAGGATCGGGAAATCGAACCGGAAATCAAGGACGCCATTCTTGCCGCCGCCATGCGTGCACCGACGGCCGGCAATTCCATGCTGTATTCCATTCTGGATGTGACCGACCAGGCGTTGAAGGACAAGCTCGCGGAGACCTGCGACCATCAGCCGTTCATCGCACAGGCCAAAATGGTTCTGATTTTCTGCGCGGATTATCACCGTTGGTACAGAAAATTCAAGCTTGCCGGCTGTGACGACGGTGATGTTCCCGCGCCGGAGCTGAGCGATCTGATTCTCTCCACAAACGATGCCGTGATTGCCGCGCATGCCGCCTGCGTGGCCGCGGAAAGCTTTGGAATCGGTTCCTGCTATATCGGCGATGTAATCGAGAATTTCGAGATTCACAAGGAGCTTTTCAATCTGCCCGCGCAGGTCGCGCCGGTCTCCATGCTTGTTTTCGGCTATCCCACCGAGCAGCAGAAGGAAAGAAAGCAGCCGACGCGCTTTGCGAAAAGCGCGATTGTCTTTGAAAACAAATACCGCGAGCTTTCCGAGGAGGAGCTTGTGGAAATGATGCCCAATGACCGCACGCAGGCTTTCTACAACCGCAAATATGTTTCCGCCTTTGCCAAGGAAATGATCCGTTCCACAAAGGAAATCTATAAGAACTGGAATCTGAAGGACTGACGCCATGCTGCATATCGGATGTCATCTTTCCGCTTCCAAGGGATACTATGCCATGGGCAAAACCGCGCTTTCGATCGGCGCGGATACCTTTCAGTTTTTTACACGCAATCCGCGCGGCAGCCGTGCCAAGCCGCTCGATCCTGCGGACGCAACGAAGCTGAATGCACTTGCGGCGGAAAATCGGTTTGCGGTGCTGCTTGCCCACGCGCCGTATACGATCAACCCTTGTTCATCCAGTGCGGATACGCGCACTTTCGCGCGGGAAACCATGCAGGATGATCTGCTCCGCCTGGAGGCAACGCCGCATAACCTCTATAATTTCCATCCCGGAAGCCATACCGGCCAAGGCGTTGAAGCCGGAATCCAACAGATTG
>JBJEOO010000290.1:0-5280 GCA_051880755.1 Hominenteromicrobium sp. | reverse complement strand
CAGATGGAGGTGCCGACCTCATGGCCGAGTGCCTTGAAGAAGGTGTAAGCCATGCCGCCGCCGATGATGAGCGTGTCGACCTTCTCGATCAGGTTGTTGATAACGCCGATCTTATCGGAAACCTTTGCGCCGCCGAGAATGGCAACGAACGGTCTCTTCGGGTTCTGAAGCGCGCCGCCCATGACGGAGATTTCCTTCTGGATGAGGTAACCGCAGACAGCCGGGAGATAATCCGCGACGCCTGCCGTGGAAGCATGTGCTCTGTGCGCGGTGCCGAATGCATCGTTGACATAGATCTCAGCCATCGAAGCAAGCTCCTTCGCGAAAGCCGGATCGTTCTTTGTCTCTTCCGCATGGAAACGGATATTCTCGATGATCATAACGTCGCCGTCGTTCAGCGCTGCGGCCTTCGCCTTTGCATCCGGGCCGATGACGTCCGTCGCCATGATGACTTCCTTGCCGAGAAGCTTGGAAAGCTCAGCTGCGACCGGAGCCAGAGAGAACTTCTTCACGTCGCCCTTGGCGGCCTCGAGTGCCTTTGCCGCTGCGGCTTCCTGCTCTTCTGCGGGCAGCGCCTCGATCTTTTTCTTTTCTTTCTTGTCGAGCTTCACGACATCGTTGAAGATGTTGTGCGGGCGGCCCATATGGGAGCAGAGGATGACCTTTGCGCCGTGATCCGCAAGATACTTGATGGTCGGCAGTGCTCCGACGATACGCTTGGTGTCTGTGATGACGCCGTCCTTCATCGGGACGTTGAAATCGCAGCGGACCAGAACGCGCTTGCCGGCGACGTCAATGTCTTCTACGGTTTTCTTGTTGAGGTAGTTCATTTGCGTACACTCCTTTAAGAAATATATTGAGCTGTTGTTTTGCGGTTTTGCCCCGAAACGGGCCGTGCCCGGAAAATCCCGGTTACGCAATTTATTTTATACCAAAATAAAGTTTTTTTCAAGACGTTACACATAAATTGACCGTATTTTGCCACACTTTTTTCGGAAACGCCTCAGCTTTGCGCATTGTCCCAGTCGTAGCCGCGCAGTCGGCCGGCGCCGGAAAGCGCGGGATAATCCCACTGGCGCAGCACCTCGTAAACGCCGATGGCGACGCTGTTGGAGAGATTCAGGCTGCGCGCTTCGGAGAGCATGGGGATGCGCACGCAGCGCTCCTTATTGTGAAAGAGCAGCTCCTCGGGCAGGCCGGCCGTTTCCTTGCCGAAAAACAGGTAGCAGTTATCGGGGTAGGCGATATCCGTGTGCTTGCGCACCGATTTTGTCGAAAAGAAGAAGAACTCGCCCTGATTTTTCGCAAAGAATTCGTCGAGGGAGCCGTAATAGGTGATGTCGAGCAGATGCCAGTAATCGAGCCCCGCGCGCTTGAGCTTCCGGTCATCCAGCTTGAAGCCCATCGGCCCGACCAGATGCAGGCGTGCGCCGGTGGCCGCACAGGTGCGCGCGACGTTGCCGGTATTCTGCGGGATCTCCGGCTCGACCATAACAATATTCAAAACCATAAAATGTAGGTCCTTTCATCGGGTATGTTTTTGTAAAAAGGGGGAGACTAAGCATGACGGCTTTTCTGTTTTTCATCAGGGCCGCAATATGGATCTGGAGGTTTGATACCGTGTACAAGCAGAGCATGAACATCGTGAAGGGCGTGGGCCTTGGCATTGCCGCTGGCGCGGCCGTGGCCGCCGTTTCATCCAAAATGATGAGCGGAAAGAAATCCGCCAAGGCGCGCACCAAAGAAATGCGCCGCAGCACCGCCAAGGCCGTACACACCGTCGGCCAGCTGATCGACGGCGTTGAGAGCATGCTGAAATGATCCGATAACCTTGCGCGTCCCCTCCCCGAGGGGATGCCGAACGCAGTGAGACAGGGGGAGCACGAAAAAGGATTCACCCTCCTGCTCAGAGGGCGGGTGATCAGGATCATCCGGTCAAACATGCTACCGGTCGCAATGGCATCCGAGAACGCTGTTGTGACCGAATACATAGATGCTGCACGGCGTGCGGCGGTTTCCGGCGGCCGCGGGACATTTGAGCGTCAGCCCGCCGCCGGCGCTTTGTTCAAAGCAGCGCTGCAGCCGGTTGCAGCTGGCATTTGAGACGGCAAACCAGCGGCAGGCGCCGCAGTTTGTACAGTGCTTGATGCTTTCCATATCGACATAGCGCGGGTCGATCTCTCCGCCTGCGTGGTAATCGCCGTTGGAGATCAGCAGATGCGGGACGGCAAGCTCGCCGATTACCGGTGAAAAATGGCTCTCCGTACCGTGGTGCGGCGCCTTCACCGCATAGTAGCCGTCAAAGAGCTTGGGGGACAGGCGCGCGAGCACCGCGTCGGACACGTCTCCGGTCATCAGAATATCCGCCGATGAAGGCCCGCCGGCGCGCTGATTGTGAAAAACAAGGGACAGGTCGTTCTGCGCTTCGGTATAGGAGGTGCGGACGACCGGACGCGCCAGAATTTCGCGGATATCCGGTGCGGCAGGGGAGCGCTCCATTTCGCCGCGCAGCGCTTCCAGACGGTTCCAGAGGTCGCCGAGCGTATCGAGCAGAATGCGTCTGCGGCCCGGAGACGCGCGGTCCGAAGGGGCAAACGCGCGCTGTGTCTGCCGGTACACGTTGATAAACGCGTCTTTTGTGCGCAGAAATTCGGCCTCACAGCCCGTATGGTACGGCGAGGCCAGACAGATATTCAGATCCTCCGCGGCGTCGCAGAGCAGCGGGTCAAACGGAAAATCAGCCGGTTCGGGCGAAAGCACCTCGTAAAAAGCGCCGTCAAAGGAAAACGTATCGCCCGCACGCAGCGTGAAAATGCGCTCGGCGCCGACGGTTTTATCCAGAATGCCGAAAACAGACAGACAGGCGGTGTTGACCTGCGCGAAATCCGTTTGGGGTACGGCAAAAAAATGCGCGAATACGGCAAGCTCCAGCATGGGGCTTGTGCCGTGCTTCCCGTCCGGCAGTGCCGGGAGGTAAACGCGGTCGAAATACTGCGGATCCTGCCGGAGCTGCCAGAGAAAGCCGTTCATATGGTCGCGGTGGTAGTGCGTGAGCAGAAACTGCCGCTGCGCTGCGCCGGCATAACGGCTGAAGATCGCCTCAAAGCGGCGGCGGATCTCCTCTTCGCCGCGCCGCGCGTACCGGCTCACCGAGCCGCAGTCCACCATCAGAACCGACCGGTTCCGTCCGACCAGTACCGTGCAGTCTCCGTATTCCACATCATGCAGCTCGATCCGGTCCATATCAGTTCTCCTGCTGTACCTTTTTATAGAGAATGCCGTTGTGGTAGCGGTCGTCCTTCCATTCACCGGAGTAGACGACGTCGCCGCTACGGTCGAATTCGGTACCGTGTCCCTGCCGCTTGCCGTTCTCCCAGCCGCCGACATAGAGCAGCGTGCCGTCGCCGCTGAAAAGCGCGCCCTCGCCGGTCATCTCGTTGTTTTCATACCGGGCAACGAATACCGTGTCGCGCTCGGGATCGATCGAAACGCCGGCGCCCTGCTTCTGACCGCCGATAATCTTGCCGGCAAAGCGCATGGCGCCGTTCGGATCAAACAGCGCGGCATAGCCCTCGGGCTTGCCGTCGACCCAGCGGGAGACGTGCAGCGCGTGATCGCTTTCACGGAACGAGACGCCGAAGCCGTCGCGCTTGTCCGCTTTGAAATCACCGATATAGGAGACTGCACCGGAAGCATAATGATGCGTGCCGAAGCCGTCGCGCAGGTCGTTTTTGTATTCGCCCTCGTAGACCGGGACGCCGGAGGCGGTTTCGGTGCAGCCAAAGCCGATTCGCAGGCCGTTTTTCAGACCGCCCGTATAGCGGACGGCCCGGCCGCCGCGGATGATGGTCAGGCTGCTGTCCGGCGCCGTGCCGGACGCAGGCTTTTCCAGAATGCGGTCGAGCACGTCGCGCGCGTGTGCGGCGTCCTCGGCGGAGATGCCCAGCTCGTCCAGCGCGCTGGGCGTGGACGTCCCAAAGTCGGGTTCAGATGCTTCGGGAGCCGCTTCCTGCGGTGCTTCGGCCGGGGCTTCCGTTCCTTCGGGAGCCGGGGCTTCAGCCGGGGTTTCCGCTTCTTCCGGAGCCGGGGCTTCGGCGCACGGCTCCTGCGGCCGGCTTTCCGGTTCCGCAGCGCTTTCCTGTGCGGCGGCCCGGGCTTCCCGGCGCGCCGCCTCGAACAGCTCGTCCAGCATGGATTCCATCGGGTTCGGGCTTTCGGTGCGCGCGGTCTCTTCCAGCGCCGGGAACTCCGGCGCTTCGGAGGGCGCTGCGTCGGAGATTTCCTGCGGGGCAATGTCGCCGTCCCGGACCTCCCAGCCCATCGAAAGCATGACGGAGGCGTTTTTGTTTTCCTTCAGAAAGCGGATGCGGCGCTGCTGCTCCTCGCGCGGGCAGTACGCGTATTCGCCGCGCTCATCGGCAACCAGCAGCAGGCTGTTACCGCACTGCGCGTTCTGCAGGCTCTGCTCGGCGCTTTGGAACGCATAGGGAACGGGGAAAAGCATCGTCTCCTTCGTTTTGCCGGTCGAATAGTTGTAATCAAAGCGCAGAACCGCGTCGCGCGCGTCGTCCGGCTTGAAGCAGATCTTCGCGCGGAGTGCGTCATCCGGCGTAAAATATTCCGTGCGCAGCCAGTGCTGTTCGCGGTCAAAGTAGACGCGTGCGCGCAGGGCGCCGTTGGGTGCGAAGTATTCGATGCCGCGCTGGCTGCCGCGGACAAACGAAGATTCCGCAATGCGGCCGCCGGCGGTCTTTTCCCACTTGAGCGTGCGGAGGCTCAGCTTGCCGCGCAGCTCACCGGAAAGGCCGCTGTAAATGCCGGTTTCCCGGATGTGTACCGCTTTGCCGGATTCAAAGAAACGGCGGCGCGCGGTATACATGGCGTCATGGAACGACGCGATGGTATCAAAGTCCGTGAAGCAGACCGCGTAGATTTTTCGGTTCAGCAGGCTGACGCTGATGGCATTCGCCTTATTCTCACTCATGATTTCTTCTCCCAAAGCTGCAAAGTCACTCAAAATCATCTTCATTGTAGCATAATGCAAAGGTTTTTTCAACGCGTTTCCCTGCGGATTTTGCACTGTCCCTTGCGCAAAGCCGGGGAATCTGTTATATTTATTAAATCAGAAAAGAAAGGATGCGGAATCGGATGAAGAAAAAAGAAATTTCGTTTCGGCGCAAGCTGATGACAGCGGTGCTGTGCGTGACGATTCCGCTGATCATGCTGCTCTTTATCAGCAATGTCTATTCCATGCGGCTGTTTAACGGGAAAATCGCGGAT
>JBJEOO010000289.1:0-5304 GCA_051880755.1 Hominenteromicrobium sp. | reverse complement strand
CTTTATTTTTTGCAGAAGGAGGAATGAAAAATGGATATGGATTATTGTCTCTCGGTGCGGAAATTACTTCTGGCGATTTACTCTCCCTCCGGATTTACGGAAAAGGTTTCCGACTATCTTGTGGATGAGCTTACGCGCCTCGGCTATGCGCCGCACAAAACACATAAGGGCGGCGTTGTCTGTCGTCTCGGCGGCGAAGGGAACGGCCTCATGCTGATGGCGCATGTCGATACGCTCGGCGGAATCGTTTCCGCCGTGAAAGCCAACGGCCGGCTGACAATCTCTCCGGTCGGCGGTCTGCGCGCGGAAAACTGCGAGACAGAGAACTGCCGCATATACACGCGCTTTTCCGGTACATACAGCGGCACACTGCAGCTCTGCAACGCGTCGGTGCATGTCAATGGCGATTACAACGATCAGAAGCGCACCTTCCAGAGCACGGAGGTCGTGTTAGATGAACCGGTCAGCTCTGCGCAGAATACCCGCGCGCTCGGCATTGAGGTGGGCGATTTTGTCTGCTTCGATCCGCGTACCGTGATCACGGAGAGCGGATATATCAAGAGCCGTTTTCTCGACGATAAGCTGAGTGCCGCAATGCTTCTGGCGTATGCCAAGGAAATCCGTGAACATCATCGTGCGCTGAAGCGCAGCGTTTATCTGCATTTTACGGTGTACGAGGAAGTCGGACACGGCGCCTCCGCCTCCGTACCGGATGATGTCGAAGAGCTGATCAGCGTTGATATGGGCTGTGTCGGCGACGGGCTGACCTGTACCGAGCGCGAGGTCTCCATCTGTGCAAAGGACTCCGGCGGTCCGTATGACTACGGCGTTACGACGGCACTAGTTCAGGCGGCCAGAACAGCAGGCGCGAAATATGCCGTCGACGTTTATCCGCACTACGGTTCGGATGTTGAAGCCTCTCTGAGAGCGGGTTATGACGTCCGCCACGGATTGATCGGCGCAGGCGTCTACGCATCTCACGGCTACGAACGCTCGCACATTGAGGGCGTAGAAAATACATTAAAGCTTCTTGAAGCATATACGCTGTAATTTTTTAAAGGAATGGTGAAATACAATGCAGTGGACAGGTTTAAACGAACTCAGAGAAAAGTATCTCTCTTTCTTTGAGTCCAAGGGACATCTTCGTCTGCCGAGCTTCCCGCTGATCCCGAAGGACGACAACAGCCTCCTTCTGATCAATTCCGGTATGGCTCCGATGAAGAAATATTTTACGGGCGAGGTTACGCCGCCGAGAAAGCGCGTGACAACATGCCAAAAGTGCATCCGTACGCCGGATATCGAGCGTGTCGGCATCACGGCGCGCCACGGCACCTACTTTGAGATGCTCGGCAATTTCTCCTTCGGCGATTACTTCAAGCGCGAGGTTACCGCCTGGGCCTGGGAATTCATCACAAAGGTGCTGGAAATGCCGGAGGATAAGCTCTGGGTCACGATCTATCAGGACGACGATGAGGCTTTCGATATCTGGACAAAAGAGGTCGGCGTAGATCCGGCCAGAATCGTCCGTCTCGGCAAAGAGGATAACTTCTGGGAGCATGGCTCCGGCCCGTGCGGCCCCTGCTCGGAAATCCATTTTGACCGCGGTCCCGAATACGGCTGCGGCAAGCCGGACTGCAAGCCCGGCTGTGACTGTGACCGCTATATGGAATTCTGGAACCTCGTTTTCACCCAGTTTGACAACGACGGCCACAACAATTATACGCCGCTTGCACACCCGAACATCGATACCGGTATGGGTCTGGAGCGTCTGGCCTGCGTCATGCAGGGCGTGGATAATCTGTTCCTCGTCGATACCGTGCAGAACATCATGAAGCACATCTCGAAAATCGCGGGCATCGCCTACAGAGAGAGCGAGAAAACGGACATTTCTCTGCGCGTCATCACGGATCATATCCGCAGCACGACGTTCATGATCAGCGACGGCGTCATGCCTTCCAACGAAGGCCGCGGCTATGTGCTCCGCCGTTTGCTCCGCCGCGCAGCCCGTCACGGCAGATTGCTTGGCATCAACCGCCCGTTCCTGTCGGAGGTAGTCGATACGGTTATCGCGGAAAACGAGGTGGCCTATCCCGAGCTTCGCGAAAAGAGCGCGATGATCAAGAAGGTTATTTCCTTCGAGGAAGAAAGCTTCTATAAGACGATTGATAAGGGCTTTGCACTGCTCAACGGTATTCTGGATCACACGGATACGAAGATTCTGTCCGGCGAAGACGCGTTCAAGCTCAGCGACACCTTTGGCTTCCCGATCGATCTGACCAAGGAGATTCTGTCCGAAAAGGGCATGACGGTTGATGAAGACAGATTCCGCGCGCTTGTGCTTCAGCAGCGGATAATTGCGCGTGCAAACCGCAAAAATGCCGGTGCAGATGCCTGGGCAGGCGATTCCGATGCGCTTGAGGGACTTGAAAAGACGGAATTTGTCGGCTATACCAAGCTGACGGAGAAAGTGAAGATCACCGCGATCGTCAAGGACGGTGCGCGTACAGAGAGCGCGGAAACCGGTGATGAGATCGTCCTGACGCTGGATCGTACGCCTTTCTATGCGGAAAGCGGCGGACAGGTCGGCGATACCGGCGTAATCAAGACGGATTCCTGCATCATTCAGGTGCTGGATACAACGAAAAACGCTTCCGGCGTTTTCATCCACAAAGCAGTTGTGAAAGAGGGCTTTGTCCGTGAGGGCGATATGGCCGATGCGGCTGTTGACGCAATCAGACGTCAGGCTATCATGCGCAATCACACAACAGCGCACCTTCTGCAGGCCGCGCTGCGCCGTGTGCTCGGCGACCATGTGGAGCAGGCCGGTCAGCTTGTCAATGAATATGCCGTCCGCTTTGACTTCACACATTTTTCCGCATTGACGGACGAAGAGCTGATTGCGGTTGAAAAGCTCGTCAATGAAAAAATTCTGGAGGATATCCGGGTTGAGTGTCGTGAGATGCCGATTGAAGAAGCCAAGAAGCTCGGTGCAATGGCGCTGTTCGGCGAGAAATACGGCGATATTGTCCGTGTTGTTTCTGCCGGTGATTTTTCCAGGGAATTCTGCGGCGGCACGCATATCGATTCCACCGCCAAGCTTGGCCTGTTTAAAATCGTCAGCGAGTCTTCCGTTGCGGCGGGTGTACGCCGTATTGAAGGCGTAACCGGTTTCAACCTGCTCCAGATGATTTATTCGACCAATCACCTGCTCAAGGAAACATCGGCGGCCATGAAGGTTTCCAACCCGACGGATCTGCCGGCAAAGGCTGTGCAGCTTCTTGCTGAGATCAAGGAAAAAGACAGAGAGATTGAGTCCATGCGTTCCAAGATCGCGGCGCTCAATATCGGCTCCATTCTTGAGAATTCCGTGGAAGTCAAGGGCGTCAAGGTAGTTACGGCCATGATGTCCGGTACCGGCAGCGATGCACTGCGCACCATGTGCGACAAAATCCGCGAAACAAACAGCGACAAAGCGGTTGTTGCGGTTCTGGCCGGTATTCTGGACGGCAAGGCGACTCTGGCGGCCACGGCAACCAAGGCGGCGCAGAAGCTGGGCGTTAAGGCCGGCCTGCTGGTCAAGGCTGTGGCACAGGTAACCGGCGGCAACGGCGGCGGCAAGCCGGATTTTGCAATGGCCGGAATTAAGGATCAGACCAAAATTGATGAGGCGCTGGCAGCAGCACCGTCGATTTTGGATGGGCAGATATAAAATACTATGCAAGGAAAGGGGGAATACCAGCGCAGACTTCAGGTCCTGTATCGGAGGCTGTGCTGGCTGCATCGGAATATGGATTGCATTTTCTGCAAAATCGCCAATGGCGAAATCCCGAGCACCAAGGTCTACGAGGATGACGTTATGCTCGCGTTTCGTGATCTGGATCCGCAGGCACCCGTTCATATCCTGATGATTCCGAAAACGCATATTGCGTCGGCGGATGAAATCACGGAAGAAAACGCGCAGATTGTTGCACACATCTTCACGGCCGCAAAAAAGATTGCGGCGGCGGAAGGGCTTACGAACGGCTACCGCATCGTGAACAACTGCGGTGAGGACGGCGGACAGACTGTAAAGCATTTGCACTTTCATCTTCTCGGCGGACGCACGATGGCGTGGCCGCCGGGCTGATGCAAAATATTTTACTGTAAAGGCAGGTATGTTTACAATGGGTGAAGTCTATAAAACGACAATTGCGGGCTGCGACAGAGAACTGCCGATCTGCCCGATCAGTGACAAACTCGATATTGCCGGCTTTGTTATGTTCGGCGATGTGGAAATCACGGAAAAGGTTGCTCAAGCGCTGACGGAGAAGTGCCCGGAGCACGACATCATCATTACGGCGGAGTCCAAAGGTATCCCGCTTGCGTATGAAATGGCGAGAATCGGATGCCGTGAATACGTCGTCGCGCGTAAAGGCATTAAGGCTTACATGACCAATCCGATCAAGGTTGAGGTCAAATCCATTACAACGGATCATGTTCAGACGCTGTATCTTTCCGAAGAAGACTGCGAAAAGCTGAAGAACAAGCGCATTCTGATCGTTGACGATGTGATCAGCACCGGTGAATCCCTTGCTGCGCTGGAGGATCTCGTCCATGAGATCGGCGGCAATGTGGTTGGAAAGGCTTGTGTGCTCGCAGAAGGCGATGCGGCAGACCGCACGGATATCATTTTTCTGGAGCCGCTTCCGCTTTTCTTCAAGTAAACGCTACATAAAAAGCATATGTGTGCTTTCTCCGCCTGTACTTTTTGGGTACAGGCGGATTTTTCATGTCATTTACACTGCGTGCGCAGCATATATCTGCTGCGGGTGATGCTGCGTGAAGAAATATATATCGTTCAAGATCTCGTATATGCTGACAGCCTTTTTTCTCGGCGCGCTTGTATTGTTTCTGTGCTCCGTTTTCGGCGCGGTTCATGCGGTATCCACGGCGGCGGAGGAGACTGAAAGCCGGCCGACCCTTGTTCTGGATGCCGGTCACGGCGGCGAAGACGGCGGCGCCGTCGGTGTAAACGGCGTAGAGGAAAAAAACATCAATCTCGCGATTGCGCTCAGTCTGCAGGAGAAGCTTACAGGCGCAGGATATAACGTCGTTATGATCCGTGACACGGATACGGCGGTCGGAGATACGTCACTCGGCACCCTGTCGGAACGAAAGCGCTCGGACATCCAATACCGGGCACAGGTGGTCAACGAAACGGAAAACTGTATTCTGGTCAGTATCCACCAGAATTATTTTGAACAGAGTCAGTACAGCGGCGCTCAGATGTTTTATTCGGATAAAAACGAAGAAAGTGAACGTCTT
>JBJEOO010000288.1:0-5388 GCA_051880755.1 Hominenteromicrobium sp. | reverse complement strand
GGTTTCGGTCTGATGCGTCTGCCGTCGCTGGACGCGAACGACCCGGGCAAAATCGACTTTGAGCAGACCAAAAAGATGGTCGATACGTTTATCGAGCGCGGCTTTACATACTTTGATACCGCGTGGATGTACTGCGCGTTCCAGAGCGAGCGCGCCACGAAGGAGGTGCTCGTTTCGCGCCACCCGCGCGACAGCTTCACGCTCGCGACGAAGCTGCACTCCGCCTTCCTCAAGACCAAGGAGGACCGCGACCGCATTTTTAATGAGCAGCGGGAGAAAACGGGCGTCACATACTTTGACTATTATCTGATCCACGACATCAACAGCCACAGCTACGACGTCTACAACGACCTCGACTGCTTTGCGTGGATTCAGGAAAAGAAGGCGCAGGGGCTTGTGAAGCACATCGGCTTCTCCTTCCACGACCACGCCGAGATGCTCGACAAGGTGCTCACCGAGCATCCGGAGTTCGAGTTTGTGCAGCTCCAGCTCAATTATCTCGATTGGGACAGCGCAGGCGTGCAGTCGAGAGCCTGTTATGAGGTTGCCGTGAAGCACAACATCCCCGTGTTTGTCATGGAGCCGGTCAAGGGCGGCACGCTGGCGGCGGTGCCCGAAGAAGTGGAGAAGATGTTCAAGGATTACCATCCGGACATGTCGGTGCCGTCGTGGGCCATTCGCTTTGCGGCAAGCCTCGACAACGTCAAGATCGTCCTTTCCGGCATGAGCAATATGGAGCAGCTTCTCGACAACACCGGCTATATGCAGGATTTCAAGCCCCTCACCGAAGAGGAGCACGCGATCATTCGCCGCGCGGTGGAGTCGATCAACGCCAACATCGCGATTCCCTGCACCGGCTGCGCCTATTGCACGGACGGCTGCCCGATGCACATCGCGATCCCGCAGTATTTTTCTCTCTACAACGCGGATATGCGGGAGGCTGGCGACAAGGACTGGACGCCGCACGGCGAGTATTACGACAACCTGACGAAGAATTTTGGCAAGGCAAGCGCGTGCATCGCGTGCGGCCAGTGCGAGGGCGTGTGCCCGCAGCACCTGCCGATCATTGAGCACCTCAAGACGGTTGCGGCACATTTTGAACAGTAAAGAAAACTATATCAAAAAACAGGCGGTATCCGGTGTGTTCGGATACCGCCTGTCCGTTTACAGGGGCAGATAGGGGAGAATCAGCTCGCAGACGAGGACGGTGGCGCTGGCAAAGACGGCAACCGTCAGCAGGCTTTTGCCGCGCAGGGCGAGAAGCAGCGCCGCCGCAAAGCCGATTGCCGCGCTGATGACGCTGCCGGTGGCGGTGAGGATGGCCGGAAAGGTCATCGCGGAAAGCGTCGCGTACGGCACATAGTACAGAAACGAGCGGATATACCGGTTCGTGATTTTGCGCCGGATCAGGGTCAGCGGCAGCATACGGATCAGATAGGTGACCGCCGCCATCACGGCGATATAGAGCAAGACATCAGGACGCATGGCAATCCTCCCGAGTATCAGCGGGCTTGTCCTCGAGGGGGAAGAGCAGCGCGGCGCCGCCCGCAACAAGCAGGGTGATCAGGATAATCCGGAAACCTGAAGAAATTTCCCGCAGCAGCGGCGCATAAGTGAATGCGGTCGCGAGCAGCATGGAGAGCACCACAACGCCGGCCACCACGCGGTTTTCCTTTGCGGGCGGAATCACAATCGCAATGAACATGCCGTAAATCGCGATGCCGAGCGCGTTTGTGAGGATAGCCGGCAGAATATTGCCCGCCGCGGCGCCGAATACGGTGCCGAGCACCCAGCCCGGTATGGCGACCGCGATCAGGCCGTAGCTGTAAAACGGTGAAAGCGGCTCCGGCCGGCTGACGCTGACGGCGAAAATTTCATCGGTCATGCCGTAGGCGATTGCGAGGCGGTGATACAGCGGCAGGGCGGGAGAGAGCTTCTGTGAGAGCGCGCAGGACATCAGAAAATACCGCAGGTTGATGACGAGCTGCGTAAAGGCAAGCTCTATGTATGAAGCGCCGGCGGCGATGATGCCCAGCGCGGCAAACTGGCCGGCAGAGGTCACGTTCGCTGCGGACATCACGGCGGCCTCCGGCACGGAAAGTCCGATGCCGGCAGCCTGAATGCCGAAGGCGAACGATACGGCGAAATAGCCGAAGCAGATCGGCATGCCGTCACGCATGCCCTGGACGAAATACTGCGTTCTTGTCATGATCCGGTGATTTTCCTTTCTGTAAACGGCCCGGCAGGGTCGAAAAAAGGCGGTTCTGCACCGCCGAAAAATAGACATAAAAATCCCCGCCCGACCGTAACGTGCACTCAATAACCTGCTACGTAAGAAGCAGGTGGGTGCCCTCCCACAGGGTTCTCGCTCCCTTCGTCCAACGCCGGTCAAGCCGGCGCCGGGAGGTCTGCAGTCCGCCTGCGGAGACGGGCTCCCGAAAGTTTGAGTGTAGGGTTATTCTTGCACGGTCCGCGTATCGGGCAGGTGGTTTTAGTGTTTGCCGGCGCACAGGAGATATGCGCGGAAGGTTATTCCTCTTCTTCCTCCATGGCCTGTGCATAGCGGGACTCGAAAATATCGGCCAGCTTATCCAGCAGCTCCTCATCCTCAACCTCAGAGAGCTGCTCCTCGCCGTCCACATTGACGACCTCAAAGATATAGTACTCATCCGCGTCCGCAACTTCATCTTCCGTGTCGCGCAGCGTCGGGATCAGCGCCATGAAATAGCCGTCGTCATTTTCGATCTCGTCAATAATTTCAAATTCATGCTCGTTGCCTTCGTCATCCAAAAGGACAACCAGGTCAGCCTCGTAGTCCTGTTCATTCTCTATGCTCATCGTAACATTCCTTCCCTGAATAAAATGGCGTGTTTCTTCCGCTACTAATTGTAGCGTGAATGGGCGATAAAGTCAAGCGTGTTTTTGGAAATTCAGAATAGACAAAGATTTTTAAAAAAGTTCAAAATAACTATTGACAAAGTGGACAAGGGGTGATAATATATAGATGAACAAGAGAGAAACCTCCAAAGAACGCGAAGTAGATCATCAAAAACCGAAAAGAATCTGCGAAAACAGATTGAATTTCGGAAAAGATCGAAGAGGTTCGGCGCACGGGATAAAATCCCGGAGGAGAGAAAGCGCAGGAGAAAAACTCTTGGCACAGCATTTCAAAAGATCCGATATGGTCGTTCGTAACGTAAAAGGCTGGAACGGAAAGACCGGATCTGGAGAAGGTATCCGGTGTCAGGCAAGAACATTTGGGGATCGTATTTGATGTATGTCAGAGACAGAATCAAAGGTACGCAAATGGAGATTCTGAAAAGTTGATCTCAGAACGGCACGGACAAGGGATGCTGTGAGAGCCGAAAAGGCAAAAATTAAAAAGAAAGCAGGTGAGGCCAATGGCTAACGACCCCCAGCAGTATATCGTCCGCGGTACATTGTGCCTCGGATAAATATACAGCAAAGAAAAAAGGTCTGTGAGCAATCAGAAAAGCTTTGAACAGTGAACCGGCAGAATCCGAATTTGTTAGCTGGTAAATACCGGGTTAACGGTGCAGAAAAACAAATGAAAGCCGATAGATATAAAATCGAAACGGCGGATGGATTCAAACGGAACATATGAAATCAAAAAATCTGAAATGCTCTTCTGAAGTATCCTGAACGGAAGCTTTGATTCCAAAAGGAAATCAGACAGACAAACAGAATTGCCTATATCGGCTGTGCTTCGGTTCTGTCAGGGACAGAGCAAAAAACGAAGAGAACAGCAAAAAAACAGACTTTGGAAAACAGATGCACGCGATATTTCAGGCTTTGAGAAAGCTCGGGATCGGAAAACGAGTCCCAAAAGGTTCAGCGGCTGGCATCGTGAAATGAAGAAGTCTTGCATGATATAACGATTCAAATCAAATTTAATATAAAAGCATTGAAGTAAAATAGAGTATGTTTGGAGTTGTTTCCAATGTACGCGTAATTACCCTGAAAGACAAAACAAGCTGTGAATCCGGTGCTGACCGGAAGAGGACAGACCAATGTACAGAGTAATTTAAAACGAACATAAGCAAACGGGTACAAACAAAAATATTCTTTTCATTGTGATACATCCAAAGGGCTTTTCCGGGAAACCGGGGAAGCTCTTTTTGTATATTCTATGCAGGAGGAACGGTCTGAATGCCGCTGAACCGGAAATTCATTGTCTTTCCGGTGAAATTGTGGTATACTAAAAACATCACGGAATAGAAAGGCGGCTGAGCCGCAGCGAGATGAAAACGGAGAAAGGAAAGAGAATATGCCCTTGGATTTTGAAAAAACCTATGATGTGATTATTGTCGGTGCAGGCCCGGCCGGGCTGACCGCTGCGCTGTACTGCGGGCGCGCGGGCTTTGACACCCTGGTGCTTGAAAAGCTCTCTCCCGGCGGCCAGATGGCAACGACGAATGAGATTGAGAATTATCCGGGCTTTCCGGGTGTGACGGACGGCTTTTCGCTTGCCATGAACATGAAAGCGCAGACGGAACAGTTCGGCGTGCAGCAGGAATATGCCGAGGTGCTCGCACTGCGGACGGAGGGGGATACCAAGCTTCTGGAGACAAAAAACGGTGTTCTGCGCGCACGCAGCGTGATCCTTGCGCCGGGCGCCGCACCGCGGCTGCTCGGGCTGCCGAACGAAAACGCGCTGCGCGGCAAGGGCGTATCGTACTGCGCAACGTGCGACGGCGCTTTTTACCGGAGAAAAACCGTTGCCGTTGTCGGCGGCGGTGATACGGCTGCGGCGGACGCCGTATTCCTTTCCTCCCTTTGCGAAAAGGTGTATCTGATTCATCGCCGGGACAAGCTCCGCGCGTCGAAAAGCTATGCGGAAAAGCTCCGCAAGCCGAATATCGAAATGGTCTGGAACAGCGTTGTGGAGGAAATCCTCGAGAACGGCCGCGTGTGCGGCATCCGCGTGCGCGATGTCCGGACGAATGAGGAGCGCAGGATAGATGTGAGCGGTCTGTTTGTGGCCGTGGGCAATGTTCCGGCCACGGCGTTTGTCCGCGGCACGGTTGAGCTGGATGAAAACGGCTGCTTTATGGCCGGTGAGGATACCAGAACCAATATTCCGGGCGTGTTCGCGGCGGGAGACTGCCGCAGAAAGCCGCTCCGGCAGATCGTGACGGCTGCGGCGGACGGCGCGGTTGCGGCCTATGCCGTGGAAGAGTATCTCTCCTGAGGGGATGATAAATGGTATGGAAAAAATTAAAATGCTTTTCGGGAAATACCGGGAGATGATCCTGTATGTGTTTTTCGGCGGGCTGACAACCGTCGTCAGCTTCGTCTCCTATTGGATTTTTGTGGATCTGTTTCACATTCCGTACATGGTGTCCACGGCGCTTTCGTGGGTTGTTT
>JBJEOO010000287.1:0-5403 GCA_051880755.1 Hominenteromicrobium sp. | reverse complement strand
AGGAGGGCTTTTCGGAGCCTCTGCCGGCGGCACACAGCTTTCAGCCGGTCAGCGGCGTGGTTGCATCCGACCGTCTTGACTGCCTTGTTGCGCTGATCTCCGGTTCCAGCCGGGAAAAAGCCGCGCAGATGATTGCCGGCGGCCTTGTTTCGGTCAATCACCGTGAGACGCTGTCCGCGTCTGCAAGAGTCGCGCAGGGCGATACGATTTCAATCCGCCGCTGCGGGCGGTTTATTCTTGATTCACTCGGCCCAAAGACCAAAAAGGGTCGTCTGTCCATAAAATGCAGAAAATACATATAGGAGGCTTAACATGTTATCGATTAAGGACATCAATGAAGTCAGCTTCAGAAAGTCAAATTTTTCCGGCTATAATTCAGATGATGTAGATCAGTTTATTGACGAAGTTCTGGAAACCGTGACTGCGCTGGCCAAGGAAAACGCGGATGCGAAGGCGCGCACAGCGGATACATCCGCAAAGATTGCGGAGCTTACCGCGAAGAACGCAGAGCTGCAGGAGAAGCTTTCTATTCTGGCCGAGAAGATCGAATCCTACCGCGCCGATGAGGACGGCATCAAGGAAGCCATCCTCAGTGCGCAGCGTCTGGGCAATGCTTCTGTCCGCGAGGCGAAAGCAAAGGCGGAGACGATTGTTGCCGATGCAAACGCAAAGGCGGAATCGATTTTGACCGAAGCGAGAGCAAAATCCCAGAATCTGGTGGATTCCTACAAGAGCCAGATCGCGGAAAAGGAAAAGGAGCTTGAGGCGATGAAGCGCGAGGTCACCTCGTTCCGCGCGTCGCTCTATGAGATTTACCGTGAGCATATTGCGGTGATCGAGAAGATTCCGGAGTTTGCTGCTGAGGAGCCTGAGGAAGAGGAGAAACCGGCCGCGGCGCCGGCGCCCGTAAAGCCTGAACCGGTAAAAGAGGAGCCGAAGCCGGCAGTTGAGCCGGAGGAGGAAGTGATTCCGGTTCCCGCCGCTGCACAGCGTGAGGAAAAGGCGGAAGAGGTCATTGTGCCCGTTCCGGCCAAACCCGTACAGCCTGCGGTGAAAGAACCTGCTTCCGTATATGATAAGGACGCGTATATCAAGGAGCAGTTCAACGGCATCGGTCTGGATCTGAACGCTTATTCGGATATTCCGGAGACGCTGCAGAAGGAAAAGGATTCTCTGTTCAGCACGCTGGAATTCGGCATTGAGGATACATCGAAGAAAAAGGGTAAGTTTAAAAGAAGATAAATCAACAGAAAGGCACGGTTTACGTTAGCATGGACTATAAAAGCACATTGAATCTTCCCAAAACCGACTTTGCGATGCAGGCCGGACTTCCCAAGCGGGAGCCGGCTATGCTCGAAAAATGGTATGAGGATAAAGTTTACGAAACGGTACTTGAGAAGAATGAAGGCAAGCCGCTCTTCGTTCTGCATGACGGCCCTCCGTATGCAAACGGCGACATCCACCTCGGCACGGCGCTGAACAAAACGCTCAAGGACTTTATCGTTCGCTATAAGAATATGTCGGGCTTTAAGGCGCCGTATGTTCCCGGTTGGGATACGCACGGCCTGCCGACCGAACTCAAGGCCCGCAAGAAGGCCGGCGTTTCCAATTCCTCCGCTATTTCCGACGTTGAGCTGCGTCAGATTTGCCGGGAGTTTGCGCTGAGCTATCTCGATGAGCAGCGCAATTCCTTCAAGCGTCTCGGCGGCATCGGCGAGTGGGACAACCCGTATATCACGCTGCGCAAGGAGTTTGAAGCCAAACAGATCGAGATCTTTTCCGAAATGGCGACGAAGGGCTTTATCTATAAGGGCCTGAAGCCGGTGTACTGGTGCCCGGAGTGCGAGACGGCGCTTGCGGAAGCCGAGATTGAATATGCTGAGGATCCGTGCCATTCCATCTACGTTAAATTCCGTGTAACGGATGATAAGGGTCTGCTCACAAAGCTCGGCGCAGATCTTGAAAAGACATACTTTGTGATTTGGACGACAACAACGTGGACCCTCCCGGCCAACGTTGCCATCTGCGTCGGCCCGGCTTTTGAATATGCGCTTGTCAAGTGCGGCGATGAATACTATGTCATGGCGTCGGCGCTGACCGAATCCGCTATGCAGGCCGCAGGCAAAACCGATTATGAGATTGTCGGCACGCTGCAGGGCGCCGACCTCGAGTATATGAAAACGGCGCACCCGTTTATCGACCGCACCTCGCTCGTCATTGTCGGCGATCATGTCACGCTGGAAAGCGGTACCGGCTGCGTTCATACGGCGCCGGGCCACGGCGTCGAGGACTACGACGTCTGCCACAATCATTATCCGGAAATCCCGGTCGTTGTTCCCGTTGACAGTCACGGCAGAATGACGGCGGAGGCCGGAGACTTTATCGCCGGTCTGACGACGGATGAGGCAAACAAGGTGATTGCAAAGCGTCTGGAGGAAACAGGCCACCTGTTTGCGCTCCAGAAGATTATCCACCAGTACCCGCACTGCTGGCGCTGCAAGACGCCGGTTCTGTTCCGCGCCACGGAGCAGTGGTTCTGCTCGGTCGATGCGATCAAGGAGCAGGCGCTTCAGGCGATCAAGGGCGTCAAGTGGATCCCGGGCTGGGGCGAAGACCGCATTTCCTCCATGGTTCGTGACCGCAATGACTGGTGTATTTCCCGTCAGCGCCGCTGGGGCGTTCCGATTCCGATTTTCTACTGCAGGGACTGCGGCGAACCGCTGATCTCGAAGGAAGCGATGCAGGTTGTCGCCGATCTGTTCCGCAAGGAAGGCTCCGACGCCTGGTATGCAAAGAGCGCGGAAGAGATTCTTCCGGCAGGCTTCAAGTGCGGAAAGTGCGGCTGTACGTCGTTTACGAAGGAACGCGACATCATGGATGTCTGGTTCGATTCCGGTGTTACGCACGCTGCGGTCTGTGACGAACGCGAGTATCTCCATTGGCCGGCGGATCTGTATCTCGAGGGTGCAGATCAGTACCGCGGCTGGTTCCAGTCCTCGCTGCTGACGTCCATCGCATGGCGCGGAACGGCGCCGTATAAGGCGGTTGTCACGCACGGCTGGGTTGTGGACGGTCAGGGCAGAGCGATGCATAAATCGCTCGGCAACGGCATTGCGCCGCAGGAAATCATCGATAAGTACGGCGCGGATATTCTGCGTCTGTGGGTTGCGTCCTCCGATTACCATGCCGATATTCGTATTTCCCCGGAAATCCTCAAGCAGCTTTCCGATGCGTACCGCAAGATCCGCAACACGGCGCGCTATATGCTCGGCAACCTTTCCGATTTCAACCCCGATACGGACAGCGTAGCGGTTTCCGATATGCTTTCCATCGATAAGTGGGCGCTGAACCGGCTGGATCAGCTGATTCTGAAATCGCGTGAGGGATATGAATCCTACGAATTCCATCTGGCCTATCACGCCATTCACAACTTCTGTGTCGTCGATATGTCGAACTTCTATCTTGACGTCATCAAGGATCGTCTTTATACCGAGAAGAAGGATTCCAGAGAGCGCCGCGCTGCGCAGACGGCAATGTATATCATTCTCGATGCGATGACGCGCCTGATTGCGCCGATCCTCGCGTTTACCTCTGATGAAATCTGGCAGAGCATGCCGCATGACAAGGATTGTGATGCGCGCCATGTCGTTTACAATCAGATGCCGCAGCTCGTCAGTGAGCGTACCGGCGAGCAGGTTTCCGAGGAGTTTGTGGCGCGCTGGGATAAGATCCATGAGATCCGTGACGTTGTGAAGAAGGCGCTTGAGAATGCGCGTGCCGAAAAGACCATCGGCGCTTCGCTCGATGCAAAGGTAACGCTCTACTGCACCGGCGAGCTGTACGACTTCCTGAAGTCTGTTGAACCGGAGCTTTCTACGGTCTTTATTGTCTCGCAGACGGAAATTGTCGACGGCGAGGGCGGTACGCATACGGATGACGCGCTCGGCCTCTCGGTGCTTGTCGAAAAAGCGGAAGGTCATAAGTGCATGCGCTGCTGGGCGTATTCGTCCACGGTCGGCCAGAATCCGGAGCATCCGGATCTCTGCGAGCGCTGCGCAAAGGCACTTTCGTAACAAAATAACAAGAAATCCAAGGTGCAGACCGGACATCGTCCGGCTTGCGCCTTTCGGATTGTAAGGAGAATTTCTTTGCCATTTCTCATGCTTTTTCTGATTGCCGTTCTGACGGCAATCGATCAATTCCTTAAAATGACCGTCATTACAAATCTGAAACCGATCGGAAGTGTGACCTGCATTCCGGGCCTTCTGGAATTCACCTACATTGAAAACACGGGAGCAGCCTTCGGCTTTTTCTCCGGATTTTCCTGGGTGATCATGACGCTTACGCTTTTGCTTTCCGCTGCGATTCTCATCTTTTTGTTCCGCTATAAGCACCACACTTTTCTGTCGTATACGGCCTGCATTCTGATCGTGGCCGGCGGTATCGGCAATCTGATCGACCGTTTCACGTTCGGCTATGTCGTCGATTATATCCATGTGCTCTTTTTCCCGTACGTCTTTAATTTTGCGGATTGCTGCGTGGTTGTCGGCGCGATTCTCTTTGCCGTTTGGTATCTGTTTATCAAGGATAAGAAGGAGCAGGGCAAGCCCCTGATCGAAGAACATGACGGATCAGAATCATGAGATTCTTATAACGGAACCCGGCATGCGCGCGGATAAAGCGATTTCTGCGGCTCTGCCGGAGCTTTCCCGCTCCGCCGTGCAGAATCTGATTGCTGCCGGGCATGTTTTGTGCAACGGGGTTCCGGTTGCCAAAAGCGCGAAGCTGCCGTGCGGCAGCCGGCTGGAGGTGGAAATTCCGCCGGCCCGTCCGCTCGATGTCCGTCCGGAAAATATCCCGCTCGATGTTGTGTATGAGGATGACGACCTGTTGGTTGTCAATAAGCCCAAAGGCATGGTGGTTCATCCGGCGGCGGGGAATGAGGACGGTACGCTGGTCAATGCCCTTTTATACCATTGCGGCGATTCGCTTTCCGGCATCAACGGCGTTATCCGGCCCGGCATTGTGCACCGCATTGATAAGGATACGAGCGGCCTGCTGATTGTCGCCAAAAACGATACGGCGCATCGCCATTTGGCGGAGCAGATCAAGGCACACAGCTTTACGCGTGAGTACCGTGCGGTGGTTTACGGCCGTGTCCGTGAGGACGGTACGGTTGATGCGCCGATCGCCCGCCATCCGCAGGACCGCAAGCGCATGGCAGTGCAGCATTCCCCAAGCGCCCGCAGCGCCGTTACGCATTATTTTGTCACACAGAATTTTTCCGGCTTCACACAGCTTCGTTTGCGGCTTGAAACCGGGCGAACGCATCAGATCCGCGTGCATATGGCATATATCGGTCATCCCGTGGCGGGTGACCCGGTTTATGGGCCGAAAAGGGTC
>JBJEOO010000286.1:0-5410 GCA_051880755.1 Hominenteromicrobium sp. | reverse complement strand
GTTGTCAAGCTTTGCAAGCACATTCACAGCTTCCATCAGATACTGCACCTTGCCGTCTCCGCTTTCCAGATCAAAGCCGTTTTTGAGCTTTGCCAAGCGGTACTCAACGTCATTGCCGCACGATTCGATCAGCTTGCGGAACCGGGCCGGACCGTCCTCACCGTACGCATTAATGAATTCATCCGGATCCTTATTGCCCGGCACCGCCATCACGCGGACCAGCAGACCCGCGCCGCGCAGAATCGGAATCGCACGCTGGGCAGCCTTCTGCCCCGCCTCATCCGAGTCGTAACAGATGATGACCTCTTTGGCATAGCGCGCCATAATCCGGGCCTGTTCCTCCGTCAGCGATGTGCCGAGCGAGGCGATGGCGTTTTCAAATCCCGCCTTGTGCAGCGAGATGACGTCCATATAGCCCTCCGCGAGGATCAGCCTGCCGTTATCGAGCGCGTTTTTTGCAAAATTCATCGCGAACAGACCGCTGCTTTTGTGATAGACGGGCGTGTCCGAGGTATTGATGTACTTGGGCTTCTCATCGGTGAGAATGCGGCCGCCGAACGCCACGACATTGCCGCGCAGGTCGATAATCGGGAACATCACGCGCGCGTGAAAGCGGTCCATGGCGCGGCCCGACCGCGTCTGCACCGCGACGTTTGCCTGAATCATCTCGCTTTCCGAATACCCCTTGGCGCGAAGATGATTGACCAGCGCAAAGCGGGTTTCCGGCGCCCAGCCCAGCCCGAAATGCCGGATCATCTGCATCGGCAGCCGGCGGCGGGTGAAGTAGTCCAAGCCCGGCCTGCCTTCCGGCTTCAGAAGGGAAGCATGGAAAAAGCGCGCGGATTCACGGTTGATCTCCAGCACGCGCTGGCGCAGGCGGGACATGGAATCATCCACGCCCTGTTCGGGCACCTGCAGGCCGGCCCGCTGGGCAAGAAATTTAACGGCCTCTATGTAATCGAGGTTTTCAATTTTGCGGATAAACGTGATCACATCGCCGCCCGCACCGCAGCCGAAACAGTAAAAGGATCCGTTTTCCGGGTAGACATTGAACGACGGGGACTTTTCATTGTGGAAAGGACAAAGCCCCACCATGTTTTTCCCGCGCCGTTTCAGATTGACATACGAAGACACAATGTCCGTAATGTCGGAGCGGGATTTGAGTTCCTGCATAAAAGCTTCGGGCAGTGCCAAACCACCGCCTCCTTTCGCGGATCCGTCAGACCGGGGTACCCCAGGCCTTCGGGATAAAGAGATTGCTGTACAGATCGACCGCATAACGGTCCGTCATGCCCGCAATATAATCGCAGGCCGCCTGCTCGCGGCCGTCCTCCTCCGAAACGGCCTGCATGCTTTCCGGCAGCTGCTCCGGATGGCGGACATAATAGGAAAAGAGGCTTTCAATCACATGCGGCACCTTCTTTTCCTCGCGCTTGGCGTAATCGTTGAGGTAAACGGCCTGATACATAAAATCGTGCAGTGCGTCATATGCCGCCTTCACATCGCCGTCCATGCCGACCGTGCCGTTCCGGCTGTTCCGGATCAGAGACACAATCATCGTCGTGATGCGGCGGCTCTTCGTATCGCCGAGCACGCCGATAATATCGCGCGGGATATCGGATTCACGGATAACTCCGGCGCGGATTGCGTCGTCGATATCATGATTCATATAGGCAATCCGGTCTGCCCAGCGGATGATGCGGCCCTCCATCGTGACGGCCTCCTGTCCCCTTGTGTGGCACCGGATGCCGTCCCGCACCTCAAAGGTGAGATTCAGGCCCGTGCCGTCGTTTTCCAGCCGCTCCACCACACGCACGCTCTGCTCATAGTGGCGGAAGCCGCCCGGCATCAGCGCATTCAGAGCGCGCTCTCCGGCATGGCCGAACGGCGTATGCCCCAGATCATGCCCAAGCGCCACGGCTTCCGTTAGATCCTCGTTGAGCCGGAGCGCCCGCGCAATGGTGCGCGCAATCTGCGAAACCTCCAGCGTATGCGTCAGCCGCGTGCGGTAATGGTCGCCCTCCGGGGAGAGAAAAACCTGCGTCTTGTGCTTCAGACGGCGAAACGATTTGCAGTGGATCACCTTGTCGCGGTCGCGCTGGTACGGCGTGCGGATTGGACATTCCTCCGCCGCCCGCTCCCGGCCGCGCGTATTTTCAGACAGCGCCGCATACGGGGAAAGAATCTCCCGCTCAATGCGCTGCGTCTCCTCGCGTATACACAAAGCCTGCTTTTCCATCTGCGTAATCCCGCCCTTTCCGTATCAGACGTCCAATGGTTTCTTTTTGACCTCCTATAAGTTCTTATACGCTGTGAAATGCAAAATTACTTCTTTATTCGTGAAATTCAAAATATTTTTTTCCGGTTTCTTCGGCTGTGACCTGCCCGTTTGTCGCATCGGCAAGCTTTTTCGCGAACCCGCCGAGCGCTTCCGGCGCCATATGAAACCGCACCGTGACCTTTTCCTCAAAAATCGTATCGTCCGTCACGCCGCCGCATTCGGGCACAAGCGACGCCACGCGGCCGTACTGGCCGTAATCGCACGTCAGCGAAAGCATCAGGCATTCGCGCATCGTAATGACGCCCGCCGCCTGCAGGGCAATGGACGCCGTGTGCGAATACGCGCGGACCAGACCGCCGCCGCCAAGCAGAATCCCGCCGAAATAACGCGTTGCGACAACGACCACATCGGTGACGCCGCTCTTCTGCAGAACATCGAGCACGGGAATGCCCGCCGTTCCTTGCGGCTCGCCGTCGTCCGAATAGCGCACCGGCCCGCTGCGCAGGACGTACGCATACACGTTGTGCGTCGCGTCCCAGTGCTTCGACCGCTTTTCGGCGATAAAGGCAAGCGCCTCCTCCTCCATCCGCACCGGCTTTG
Organism: Hominenteromicrobium sp.; assembly: GCA_051880755.1. GTDB lineage: Bacteria > Bacillota > Clostridia > Oscillospirales > Acutalibacteraceae > Hominenteromicrobium. The sequence continues at coordinate 2,529 of JBJEOO010000286.1, read as the reverse complement.
CATAGCCGATGAAGCGCGAGCGCTTCTCCACAAATTCGTCCTGTGCCGCACACAGAACCGTCTTATACTGCGCCATGACCGTCCTCCTCGAAAAAAACACGGGCGATGCCGAGAAAGCACCGCCCGTAAACCGATACGTATGAAAATTACTTCGTGATACCGTAGCGCTTCTTGAACATGTCAACACGGCCGCTCGTATCAACCAGCTTCTGCTTGCCCGTGTAGAACGGATGGCACTTGGAGCAAATTTCAACACGGATATCCTTCTTGGTGGAACGCGTGTGAATGACATTGCCGCATGCGCAGGTAATGGTCGTATCCTGATAGTTCGGATGTATATTCTTCATATCTGTCACCTCTTTCGGTTGATCTTTGCGGTTATTAAGTTAACACTTAAACATAACGCTAATTATGTTAGCACAAAAACTCAGAAAATGCAAGGTCTTTTTGAAAAAAGGAAAACTTTTTTTGCCCGGCCGCTTATTTCCCGAGCAAATACCGCAGCATACGCTCCGGCTGTTCCAGAAAACGGCGCGTCAACGTGTAATGCTCCGTCTCTTTGTACGGCACAGACGCGATGCCTGTCTCCGTAATCTCCAGAATCTCCGCGTCCGGAAACGCCATGAGAATCGGCGAATGCGTCGCGATGATGAACTGTGAATCCGCCTGAACCAGGCGGTCCATCTCGACAAGCAGCGTCATCAGGCGCATCGGCGAAAGCGCCGCTTCCGGCTCATCCAGCAGATACAGCCCGTGTCCGCCGAACCGGTTCTGAACTAGTGCGAGAAAGCTTTCTCCGTGCGAACGCGTGTGCAGCGACACACCGCCGTAGCTTGCCGAAAGCGGCGCGCCGGACGCGGGCTGCTCATCAAGCGTATCGATGTAGCTTGCCGCGTTGTAAAAGCTCTCAGCGCGCAGGAAAAAGCCGTCGCGCGGATAGGCCGACCGCACAACCGTCAGCGCGCGGTACAGCTCGGAATGTGTTTCCTTGGTGGAAAAGCTGAAATTGCGGCTGCCGCCCTCCGCATTAAAGCCGCAGACCACGGCAATCGCTTCCAGCAGCGTGGATTTGCCCGTGCCGTTTTCTCCGACAAGAAACGTCACCGCCTTGTGAAATTCCAGACTGCCGGTCTTTTCCAGATACGCCACGGCCGGCACGCCGTGCAGATAGGATTCCGGCGCAAGCTGCGCATTGAGCGCTATGCCGCGCACATATTTCCGCTCCATCACGCCGCCTCTATCTCAGATAATCGAGGTATTCCTCGAGGCACATGGAGAGCCTGCGCATGGCGGCGGCGTTTTCGGGGCCGACATAGCGGATGACCAGATCGTTCTGCACGCAGCCGGTGTACGGCTCTTTGCCCGCCGGATAGCGGAAAACAAAGCCGTAACGCCCCATATTGTTCTGAAGCCAAACCTGTTCGGCCGACCCGCCGAAGCTCTCCGCATCGCCCTTGACCGTTACGCACAGACCGGTCTGCAGGTCGCATTCGCCGGGCGCGGGCACGAGCGCCCGGGCTTCCTCACGCGCCATAATCTTTGTGGTGCCGCCCGCAAGGAGCGCATCAACCTGCTCCTGATACCGCCGCTCCTGTTCGCCGTATGAAACATAACCGGCGGTGAATTCCAGCTTGATTCCCGCCCTTTCCGCTTCTTCCGCCAGCGCCGTCAAGGCCGGCACAATGCGCTCATCGACCTGAACGCCGCCGAAGGACGATGTCACAACGGAGAAATCATCGTCCGCCGGGCGGTCCGCATTGATGACAAACAGGTTAAATGTGTCGTCGTAAAGCGGAATTCCGGTATTCACGTCATAGCCGAGGATTTCCGACTTGGGTGTGCTGTCGGGGTCCGGCGTGCCGCCCGATTCCGACTGCAGCTTCTCCTCCGTGATCGGCGAAGGCTCCAGACCGGAAGCCAGCGCGGGCAGAAGCCAAGTGACCGCTATCCCCGCCAGCACCAGAACGAGAAGCAGCACAAGCAGAATGCCGACCGAACGCTTTGCAAGCGCAATCCGCCGCACGCGTGCGTAATCGGGCTTGTAAATCGGACGGCGTCTGCGCTTCGGCGATGCCGGCTGCGTATAGGTTCTCCGCGTTTCCGTGCGCCGCGCAGGCTGTGTTCCGCGCCTTTTCTGCATGACCGCTTCCCTCCTTCATGTTTATATTTCTATTATAAGGCCGCACCGTCAAAATGCAAGGTGTTTTGTCAAATCCGTTTTGCATAAGAGAAAGGCTTCTGAACCAAGCGGCAGAAACCTCTCTAAATCATCACTCTTCACTTAACCGTCAAAACACATTAGACCATATACAAGAAAAGCATATGCGTAGCTGCTTAATTTAAGCGTGTTATGGCACGATAATCTCCAAAAGAAATTGATGTAATATACTCATCCTCCACGTAGATGCTTAGCACAAGCGCGTCGTAGCGAACAGTGTGTAATTTATTGTAATCTTCTTGAGAAATCGATAATTCCAGTGTTCCGTAGTCCTCAATGGAATAAGCCTCTTCATTGTAATAATAAACTAT
>JBJEOO010000285.1:0-23546 GCA_051880755.1 Hominenteromicrobium sp. | reverse complement strand
ATTCCGTTGAGCCGGGCGTAAATATGGTGTTCCCGTGCAATGAAATCTAGAAAACCGCATGGGAAGTCCTGAAGAATTTTGACCACGCTCTGATTCTGAGAGAAGACGATCCGCTGCTGCCCGCAATCCTCGGCGTTTATGAGGCTCAGGGCATCAAGAACGGCGCGCCGACCAACAAGATGAAGGGTCCGGCTTTCAAAACCGAGCTTGCAACGGCATATCCGGATTGCCGTCTGGTCGTGACCAAAGAAACCATGACCGTCGAAGGCATGATCAAGATCGTATATGATCTGCTGAAGGATAAGCTCAACATCGCTAAGCTCACCTTCACCAGCGGTGTCAACGCCGCCTCGCAGGAATACGAGACCAGCAGAACCGTGGATCGCTGCCCGCTGTGCGGCATTGCTCTGAATGAGAACGGCGTCTGCCCGAAATGCGGATACAGAAAGAACTGACGGAAACGATTTTTCCCGCTCCCGCCAAGCTGATTTCCGGGCAGAGAACCGCCCGAAAGGCCGCTGAAATTCCGAAATGAAGCAAAACACCATTGACATCCGGCCCATGAGGCTTGCGGATTTCAATGGTGTTTTTTCATTTAAAAAGCTGCTTTGCGCCGTCAGCGCCCGGATATGTAATAGCTTCGTGTAAGTCCCCGCCTTACAAAATTGTTCTTTTCATAGAAATGCTGTGCAACCGTATTGGTCATGGCCGTATCCGTGTCAAATTTCCGGATGCCCTTCTGATACAAATCATTTTTCAGTGCCGTCATGCATTTTGAGCCGATGCCCTTCCCGCATCGCTCCGGATCGACAAAGATCCATCGCAAATAGGCGATATCCTCTTTTTCGGGAAAGTGCACCTCGCAGCCGCCGACAATTTCGTTTTCCAGAATAAAATCACAATACCGCTGTCTGCCGGGAGACAGCTCGTGCCAGTTCAACGCGGCCGGCGTTGGTTCGGTCCCGGTCAGCTCGGAGGCGTAGAACACATTTTCATGTTCTACCATAAAGCCTTTTTCCAGCAGCAAACGATGGATATGCCCGAACCCTTCAAACAGCTTGCCGTGCCGGGCATAGCAGGACATACCAAAGTAATGGAAAAAAGCATATATTCTGCCGCCGCCCGAAAGCGCCGTAAGCGCTTCATCCAACAGATGCACTCCGATTTCCTCCCGGTCCTCGGGAAAGAAAAGATTGCGGATGATCGGGTAGGAGACCGTATCCGTCGGTTCGCCGCAATCAGAAAAGCCAAAGGCCGATCTGCCGTACTGAACGAACCCTATCAGGTCATCGCCGAGATACGCGCCGGTTGTTGTCAGGTCCGAAAACAAAGCTCTGCCTTCCCCATCCGTATCCTGCGCATAGGATTTCTCCCAAAGGTCAAAATCCGCCTCGTAATGATACGGAAAGGCAAGCCCCTCCATACAGGCATATACGTCTCTCAAGTTATTGATTGCTTTATACTGAATATTCATTTCATGCTCTCCTTCAATCGACGCGGCACCTTCCGCACATCCCGATCCGCCGCGCATGACATATAAAAATCCACCGTAATGCTATCAAGATTACGGTGGATTTTTGGTGGACCCGGAGGGATTCGAACCCTTGACCTCTCGGATGCGAACCGAACGCTCTCCCAGCTGAGCTACGGGCCCATATTGTCCGCCTGAGCGGACATTTTTACGTCGGCTGAATCCGACGCTGAATATTATAGCATACTGTTTCGGAAAAATCCAGCCCTATTTTCATTTTTTTCGCAATTTTTTTCGGAACCGGACAGTACGGAGATCAGACTGCCGTTTCCTTGTTGATGGCTTCAATGAAAGCCGGAATGAGCTGCTTTTTGCGCGAAACAACACCCTTAAGCCATACGGTGCCTGCCTGCGGACAGCGGCCGAAGGCCTCCTGCACCAGCGTATCGGCAGATTCGCCGTAGCACATCAGGCGCGTGGATTCCTCGATGATATTCGTCAACATGAAGAACATCATCGACAGGCCGTGCTCCTTGCACGACTTCTCGAGGTACGGACGCAGGCGCTTCTCGATTTCGTCCAGCTCGCCGCCGCTCATGCTGTTGATCTGACCGACGCCGAACGAGACGTCGCCGAACTCGAACTTCTTGTAATCCTGATAGAAAATTTCCTCCGGCGTCTTGTCCTTGAGGTTGCTGCCGGCCGTGAACATCTCGATGCCGAAGGCCTGGCAGTCGATGCCCGCAATCGCGCTGAGCGCCTGCGCCGCCATGCGGTCCATCATCGTGCAGGTCGGCGAACGGAACACCAGCGTGTCGGAAAGAATCGCGCTGCACAGCAGCCCCGCAATCTGCGGCGGAATATCAAAGCCTTTTTCGCGGTAAATCTGATAGATGATGGTCGCGGTGCAGCCAACCGGCTCGTTGCGGAAATAAACCGGCGCCATCGTCTCCAGCGATCCGATGCGGTGATGGTCGATAATCTCGAGAATCTCCGCGTCCTCAATGTTATCGACTGCCTGCGAGCGCTCATTGTGGTCGACAAGAATCACGGAGCGCTTGCGGATGCCGAGCAGGTTCCGGCGGGAGATCATGCCGAGATAATGCCCCGATTTATCCACAACCGGGAAATCGCGGATGCGCGTGTTCTGCATGCTGTCCTTGATGGAATCCGTGTAATCGCCGGGCAGGAACGTGATGAGATCCTTTTTGCGCATGAAAGCGCGCACAGGCATACACTGGTTGATGCGGCGCGCCACGGTATAGGTATCCAGCGGCGTAACGAGCACGGCACAGCCGTTATCCTGCGCAAGCTTCTGGATGCTGCGCGAAACCTGCGCGCCGAGGCAGACAACAATGCAGCCCGCGCCCGATTCGATTGCGGAAAGCTGCGACTCATACCGGTTTCCGGTGATGACCATATCGTCATGCTCGATGTAATTCTCCATAACATCCGGATTCGCAACGGCAATCAGCACGTTACCGTGCTCAAAGACCGCCTCCGGATCGCCGACGACAAGCTCGGCCTCAAGCGTCTCGATAATATTGCGGTACGGCGTTTTCGCCATGGCCAGCAGCGTACTGTCCTGATTTTCCATGTATGAGGTCGCGATGTCGTTGATCGTGATCAGGCCGTTGAGCGTATTGTCCGCATCGACAATCGGCAGGGTGACGGCATTCAGCTCCGCCATCATGTTCCACGCTTTTTTCATGGAAATATCCTCGGAAATACCGGGAATCTTGCGGATTTCCATGTCGCGCACGCGCGTTCCGATGTTATTCACATAGGTCGGCTGGCGCATGCCGAAGCGCTGGAGCACATAGCTCGTCTCCGGGCTGAGCTGGCCTGCGCGCGCCGCAATATAGCGGTTTCCGTCGTTTTCTTTATTTTTAACGTCTGCATAGGCAATCGCCGAGCAGATGGAGTCCGTGTCCGGATTCCGGTGTCCCAATATATATACTTCTTTTTTCGTTTTGCTGCCCAATTGAACCACTCGCCTTTCTGCGTGTGTGCGTTACGGGAACAGTATAGCACATTTTTCCGAAAATGCAAACGAGGATTTACCAGCGCTTCATATTCCGCTCGTGTTTTTCAAGATAAATATTTTTCAGCTCCTCCACGGAGATGCCGTAGCAGAGCATGACGTCGTTGAAATACATCATCACATCGCACAGCTCCTCGACAAAATGCTGCCGGGTCTCCGCGTCGTCCATGATGGCTTTGTCGCCTTCTTTTTTGATGATGTCCGCCACCTCGCCGGCTTCGATCATCATCCAGAGCAGCTTGTTGCGCCCCGTTTCCGGGCACACCGGCTCCCACTTGTGCCTGTACCGTTCCTGCAGCTCCCGCTGGATGCGCTGCATCTCTTCAAACCCTAAATCCGCCATAATCCATCCCTCTCCGAAAAATTCAGGCGCGCGTCTGCGCAAGCACGGCGAGTCTTTCCTCTACCGCCGCACAGCCGAGATTCGCGAGCGTTTCCAGATTTTTCTCCGCCGCGAACGTGCGGATAAGCTCCGCGCCGAGATAATAACCGACGTCCGGGCGTCCCTCAAAGGTACACCAGTCGCCGAAAAAGTCCTGTATGCTCTCCCCCGCATCCACGCGGCGCTTATATTCCGCGAAAAGACGCGTCCGGTTCGCACGGCACCAGCCCAGCCATCCGTTCCGATCCTGATGGTAGAAGTCCGGATCGCCGCAAAGCAGGTGCTCCGCGTGCATCGCGACACCCTCCGTATACAGCTGCCACAGCGCCTGATCCTTCGGCGCTTCACCCCAAGCGGGCGCGGTGCGCACCTGAAAGTGCCAGAGATGCCCAAGCTCATGATAGACGAGCCCGGTCATGTCCCGCTCGCCGCCCCAGTCCAGCTCGACAATCTTCTCTATGCCAAGCAAAACCGCCGGTCTGCCGTCGAGTTCCGCTGCCCAGCCCGCTGCGCAGCACAGTCCGAGGTAAAAGACGAGCACGGCGTCCACCGTGCAGCCGAGCGCCGCTTCCAGCCGTGCGGGAAGCCCCGCCGTCAGCTTTCGGAAGGACGCATGCGCCTGCGCCGCCTTCTCCGGACTGTTGTAAAACAGCGCCAATACAGGCAGAACGTCGCGCTCAAAATCATAATCTGTGATGTCCGCCTCCACCAGTTCGGGCAGCGCGGATGAAATCGTGCGGGCGTAATCCCGCCATGCTGCAAGGGAAAACTCACCGCCCGGGAACGCGCGCTGCGCCCCGGCAAAGCCGTCGATGATCTGCATGGTCACACATCCTTCTGCAGGATATAATCGTCCATCACAAAGCCGCAGCCGATGTCGGTCACAACGGCGTCGATCTCATAGAAACCGAAGTGCTTGTAGACCTCAATGGCGTGGCGGTTGCGCTTGTTCACGGTCAGATAAATTTTATCGAGCTTTTCCGCGCGGCAGAGCGACACGATAAAATCGAACGCCGCGTGCGGCAGTCCTGTGCCGCGGAATTCATCCGAGACGTAGAGCTTGCTGAGGAACATTTTGCCCTCCTTATGCGGCACAAGGCCGATAAAGCCCGCCGCCCTGCCGTCTGCAAACATCAGGTAGTAGACATACCCCTCGTGCTCAAGCTGGCGGTGAATCGCCGGGACGGACTGAAACTGCTCGATCATGTAGTTTGTGGAGGCCACGCCGTTAATCGGATCGTACGTCGCGTGCCAGATCGGCTCCGCGATGCGCGCCACCGTTTCAATCTGCGCGGGTTCCGTCACGCGTTCAAATGTAATATTCACGGCACACCTAGCTTTCCTTATAGTTGCCGAGGAACGAGAAGCGCGGCATTTCGCCGGACAGCGTGCAGATCAGCGCAAGCGTCCGCTCGTCGTGGATGTTCCCCGTAAAATCCAGATAAAAGTCGTACTCAAAGTTCTGCCCGGGAATCGGGCGGGACTCGATTTTCGTGAGGTTCAGGCCGCTCAGCGCAAAGCGCTCCAGCGTGCGGTACAGCGAGCCGGTCGTGTGCGGCAGAGAAAAGCACAGGCTGATTTTATCCGCGTCTGCGGGCAGCACCGCCTCACGGGCAATCACCGCAAAGCGCGTGCAGTTGTTGTCCGTATTCTGGATATCCCCGGCGAGGATTTCCAGCCCGTAAACGCGGGCGGCATCCGCCGAGCAGACCGCGCCGACGCCCTCGGGCTTATTCTCGGCGATATACCGCGCGGCCGCCGCCGTATTGGAGAACGCTTCGCCCGTGATGCCGCTTTTCTCCAGATAAGCGGTACACTGCGCAAGCGCTTCCTGCTTGGAAATCGCTTTTTTCACCGGGCCGGTGCCCTTCGCGCGGCAGAGGCAATGCCGCACCGGAATATCCGCCGCGCCCACGATGAACATGCGGCGGCTCATAATGAGGTCATATACCTCGGAGACGCTGCCCGCATCCGAGTTTTCCACCGGTACAACGCCGTAATCGCCTTCACCGTTCTGCACGGCTTCAAACACATCGCGGAAGCCGGGCAGGAAGGCCGGCTCGCGGCCGGGGAAAAGGCGCAGCGCGGCGCTGTGGGAATAAGCGCCCGGCGCGCCCTGACAGACAATGCGCGGGTTTTGAAGAAGCGCGCGCGGCGAATTCCGCTCCAGCGCGCGCAGCGCTCCTCCGCTTTCAAGCATGGTGTGCTGGCGGGCGCGGCTGATCGCCATGATCGCGCTGTACAGCGCCACAGCACTGTCTCCGTACTCGCCCGCATCGCGGCGGACGCGGTCCAGAATCACCTGCTCACGCGCGGCGTTCAAAACCGGTATACCCGCTTCGCGTTTAATCTCCGCCACGCGCTCCGAGCACTGCATCCGCTCGATAAAAAGCTGCAGAAGCTGCTTGTCGATGCGGTCAATATCGTTGCGCACCGGCAGAAGCAACTCGTCAAACGTTTTGTTTTCCATCGAAATCCCTCCAAGCTCAGCGAAGCAAGTCCAAAAGCGCGATTGCCGCCGCCGCTTCCGCTACCGGAATCGCACGCGACACGATGCACGGATCATGCCGTCCGACAATCGTGAGCGGCGCATCACAGTGCGCGGTCAGATCAACCGTCTGCTGCGCCTGCCCGATGGACGGCGTCGGCTTCACGGCAATGCGGAACAGCACCGGCATACCGGTCGTGATGCCGCCCAGAATGCCGCCCGCGTTGTTCGTGCGCGTTTTGACCCTACCGGCTTCATCGTAATAAAACGGGTCGTTGTTTTCGCTGCCGCGCATGCCGGCCGCCGAAAACCCCGCGCCGAATTCAACGCCCTTGACGGCCGGGATTCCGTAAAGAATCGAGGCCAGTACGTTCTCGACACCGCCGAACATCGGATTGCCGATGCCCGCAGGCATGCCGACCGCGGCGCACTCAATCACGCCGCCGATGCTGTCCGCCTCGAGACGCGCACTTTCAATTTCCGCGCGCATCTTCTGCTCGGCGTCTGCGTCCTGTACGGCGAAAAAGCGCTTGTTCAGCGCGTTCAGCTCCGCCGCCGAGACATTTACGGGGTCAAACGGCGTATCCCACGCCGCGCCGACGCGCAGCGCGTGCGCACCGATGGTAATGCCGCGCCGCTCGAGGATCTGCCGGCAGACCGCGCCCGCAAAGACGAGGCACGCCGTAAGCCTGCCGGAAAAATGCCCGCCGCCCCGGATGTCGTTCGCACCGTCATACCGGACGGCCGCCGTGTAATCGGCATGACCCGGGCGCGGATGCACCTTCAGATCGGAATAATCCTTGGAGCGCGTATTCGTATTCGCAATGATCGCCGCGAGCGGCGCACCCGTTGTCACGCCGTTCAGCAGGCCGGAAAGAATCTGCGGTTCGTCCGCTTCGGCCCGTGTTGTCGCGGTCTTGTCCCTGCCCGGTGCGCGGCGCGCCATCTGCACGCGCACCGCGTCGAGATCAATCGATTCATTCGGCGGGAGATTGTCGAGCACAACGCCGATCGCTCCCGTATGACTGCCGCCGAAAACGGACAGCTTGATATTATCACCCCATGTCGACGACATCGGCGTGCCCTCCTATCGCTTCAAAATCCCGGTAAAAGCCGGGGTAGGATTTCCGGATGCTCTCTGCGTCCGTGACGGTCACGGTGCAGTCGCAGCCCGCAGCGGCCAGCGCCATCGGGATGCGGTGGTCGTTCTGACCCTCGGCTCTGCCGCCCGTAAGGTGCGGTTTGCCGCGGATCACCAGGCCGTCCTCCGTCGCGCGGATATCCGCGCCGAGATTGCCCAGCGCCGCTTCCATCGCGAGCAATCGGTCGCTCTCCTTGAGATGCAGCCGCGCCGCGTTGTAAATGACCGTTTCGCCCTCGGCAAACGCTGCGGTCACGGCAAGTGCCGGCACCATGTCCGGAATCTGCGAGGCGTCGACGGAAATGCCGCGCAGGCTGCGGAAAGGTGCATTCAAATGCGGATTCACCGCTGTCAGCACGCCGTCCCGCTCCGAAAGCTCCAGCCCAAAACGCCGCCAGAGTTCGACGCACGCCTTATCCCCCTGCAGGGAATCCGTCCGCAGACCGGAAAGCGCGACGGGGCCGCCGCCCACTGCCGCCGCGGAGAGGAAAAACGCCGCCTGCGACCAGTCGCCCTCAACGGTATACGCATCCGCTCGGTAGCGCTGCCCGCCGGGCACCGCCCAGCCCGCATCCGTTTCCTGCACCGCAATGCCGAAATCGCGCAGAACGCCGATCGTCAGATCGACATAGCCCTTGGATTCCAGCGGCGTTGTAAGCGTGATGGTCGAGTCGCCTTCAAGCAGCGGCAGCGCAAGCAGCAGACCGGTAATAAACTGTGAGCTGATATTGCCCGGCAGGCGGAAATCGCCGCCCGTAAGTCTGCCCCGGATCCGCAGCGGCAGGCCGCCCGCCGTTTCCACCGAAACGCCGTGCTGCGGGAGCAGCTCCGCATAGACGCCGATGGGGCGCTGCGGCAGTCTGCCGTGGCCGATGAATGCCGCCTCAATACCGAGCGCGGCGAAGATCGGGATCAGAAAGCGCAGTGTGGAGCCGGATTCGCCGCAGTCCACCGTGACGGCCGTCTTCGGCGCTTCACCCGGCGCAAGCCGCACCGCACCCTCCGCGAAATCCGCCTGCACGCCCATCGCCCGGATACCCGCAAGCGTCGCGTACATATCGGCGCTCGTGTCAATCGGCGACACCGTGCACGGCGCTCCGCTCAGCGCGGCACAAAGCAGCGCCCTGTGCGCGGCGCTCTTGCTGGGCGGAATCCGCACGCTGCCGGCCGTACGCGCCGGGCGGTATGTCACTTCTGCCATATACATGGCCCCCTTTTTCCGGTTATTTCCGGCGGCGCTTCTGCTCCGCCGCAATTTTATACCGGAGCACAAGATAGCTCCGGTCCACCGGATGAATGACGCATTCTCCGATGGTTTTCAGCAAAATCAGGTTGAGTGTCTTGCCGAAGCTCTTCTTGTCGAGTGCCGTCGCTTCGACGACCTCGCCGAAATCGAAATCGGATTCCGTCGGCATCCCGTAATTGGTGAGCACACGGCGTATCCGCGCGGCCGTGCCGGCCTCCGTAATGCCGAGGCTCTCGCCGACCTCACCCGCCATCACCATGCCGATGCCGACCGCCCGGCCGTGCGAAAGCGCGGAAAAGCCGGTCAGCTTTTCGAGCGCGTGGCCGAAGGTGTGGCCGAAATTCAGAATCATGCGGCGGCCCTTATCCGTCGTATCCTCCTCAACAAGGATTTTCTTGCACTGCACGCAGCGGCAGATCGTCTCCTCAAGATGGTCGATAACCTCGCCGCGCTCGAGCTTGTCAAACAGCTCCGCATCCATGATGCAGCCGTACTTGATCACCTCGCCCAGACCGTCCGTGAAGAAATCGTCCGGCAGCGTGGAAAGCGTCTGCGGGTCGCTGATGACGAGCCGCGGCTGGTGAAACGCGCCGACAAGGTTCTTACCGAACGGCAGGTCAACGCCCGTCTTGCCGCCGACGCTCGCATCCACCTGTGCAAGCAGGGAGGTCGGCACCTGCACGAAATCGATGCCTCTCAGGAACGTGGCCGCGGCGAAGCCGCCCATATCCCCTGCGACGCCGCCGCCCAGCGTGACGACGAAATCGCTGCGGGTAAAGCCGTGCCCGGCAAGCGCTTCGTAAATCTGCATGACGGTGGAAAGCTGCTTCTGCTGCTCACCCGCCTCAAAAACAAAATGGGAAACGCGGAAGCCCGCCGCCGTCAGCGACGCGGTGAGCCGCTCGCCGTAGACGGGAAAAACATTCGATTCACTCACGATCATCGCCTGACTGCCCGGCCTGAAAAGCGGCTGAACCGCTTCGCCCGCACGGTCAAGCGCGCCGTTTTCCACCAGCACGTCATACGGCTTGTCTGTTGCAATATGAATAACCATCAGCCAAATTTCTCCTTCTTTTCTCTTGCCGCCGCAAGCAGCGAGACGAGCCGCTCGCGGTCTCCGTCCGCAATGGCCTGCCTGCAGCTTTCAATATTGCGCTCCAGCTCCGAAAGCTCGTCGGTCAGCTCCTCCCGGTTGGAGAGGAACAGATCCGCCCAAAGCTCCGCATTGATGCGCGCCACGCGCGAAACATCGCGGTAGCTGCCCGCAGAAAAGCCGTCGTGCTCATCACAGCGCGGGCTCATCACATACGCGCAGGCCAGCACATGCGGCACCTGCGAGGTATAGGCGATCATGCGGTCGTGCATCCTCGCGGAACAGTATTTGATCGTGCCGAAGCCCATGTCCCGCGCAAGCCCGGCAAGCGTTTCCACCGCGTTCTGCGGCGCATCGCCCGGCACAAGAATATACGAGGCGTTGTAAAACAGGCCCGCATCGCTCGCCTCAAAGCCGCTGCGCTCCTTGCCGGCCATCGGATGCCCGCCGACATAAACGAACGGGTACGCGGCGGCAATCTCCGTCAGCCGGCTCCACACGCGGCCCTTGATGCCGCACACATCCGTGACGATGCAGCCGGGCTTGAAGCGCGCGGCGTTTTCTTCCGCAAAGCGCACGACATCCGCCGGATACAGGCAGATATACACGACATCCGCCGCGGCGAGCGCCGCCGTGCTGCCGATGCGGTCGATGGCGCCGAGAGAAAGCGCGTCGAGCAGGACGTTTTCATCCCGATCAAAACCGATGACGGTATGCGCCGTGTTTTCCTTGAGCGCCTTTGCAATGGACCCGCCGATCAGGCCGAGTCCGATAACTGCGATCTGCATACTTGTGACCATCTTCTTTCCCGCGCGGTGCGCGTTCTGTGTTTCTGCGCTTTCGTCTCTCCTTACAGCGATTTGACCGTTTCGGAAACCTTCCGCACCTTCTTTGCGAGCGCGTCGAACTGATCGGGCGTCAGCGACTGCGCGCCGTCGCACAGCGCACAGCTCGGGTTGTTGTGCACCTCAATGATCAGACCGTCCGCGCCGACGGCAGCGGCCGCCACAGCCAGCGGCTCGACGAGCCAGTTGATGCCGCTCGCGTGGCTCGGATCGATGATAACCGGCAGATGCGAGAGCTTCTTCAGAATCGGCACGGCAGAAATATCCAGCGTATTGCGCGTGAAGGTCTCGTAGGTGCGGATGCCGCGCTCGCAGAGAATGACCTGGTCGTTGCCGCCCGCCATAATATACTCGGCGCTCATCAGCAGCTCCTCAATCGTATTCGCAAGGCCGCGCTTCAGGAGAATCGGCTTGTTGACATGGCCCAACGCCTTCAGAAGCTCAAAGTTCTGCATATTGCGCGCGCCGACCTGAATCACATCGACATCTTCAAACAGATCGAGATGGCTGATGCTCATGATCTCGGTGACAATCGGCAGACCCGTCTTTTCCTTGGCCTTTTTCAGCAGCTCAAGGCCCTCGGCCTTCAGACCCTGAAACGCATACGGCGAGGTGCGCGGCTTGAATGCGCCGCCGCGCAGGAACGATGCGCCTGCCGCCTTGACGCGCTCGGCGACACAGCAGATCTGCTCCTCGCTTTCCACGGAGCACGGGCCGGCAATCAGCGCGAGCGACCCGTCGCCGATCTTCTGCCCCGTCGGCAGCGTGATGACGGTGTCATCCGGATGGAACTTGCGGTTTGCCTTTTTATACGGCTCCTGCACGCGCTTGACGCTTTCAACAATATCCTGTGCCGCGATGTACTCGCCGTCGACGGCGGCGGTGTCGCCGAGCAGACCGAGCACGGTGGAATGTGTGCCGACCCATGTGTTGACGGTCACGTCATAACGGTCGGTGAGCATGGAGATGAATTTCTGAACCTGATCCTCACTGCGGTTGGATTTTAAAACGATGATCATTCTTTTTTCCCTTTCCTTTCTTTTCCGGAGCGTCCGTGCCCCCGCTGCGGGCTTTCACACCCGAACAAAAAAAGCGGAGCCCCTGACGGCTCCGCTTGTCATTATGCTGTACCTGCAGAAAATCCGGTTATCGCGCAGAAACCGCGCGATGCTCCGGACAAGCGTTACCCGGGATATTCACATACGACGAAAAGCACACGCTGTAAAATCGTGTGCTGAAATACTTTGTAAATCGCCCTGTGAATAAATCGGAACGCATGGTAAAACCATCCTTTGCTGTACGTCCGGCAAAACGGATTACTGAAATTTTACCGCCCGCCGCGCGCTTTGTCAAGCTTTTTCTTTTTCTCCCGGCGCCGTGCCGTGCTTTTTCCTGCGGCGTCCCTTCCGGCGCGCGGGCATTTCCGCGCCCCGCAGCGCGCAGAGCCGCTGCACAACCACAACCGCCGGCGCCCCCGCATCCACCACAACGTCGGCGCTGGCCAGATACTGCGGACGGCGCTCATTGAGGAGACGCTCGATGACCGCCCGCCGGTCCGGCGTCTGAAGCAGCGGACGGCGCCTGTCGTTTTTCAGCCGTTCCTGCAGAGCCGCGAGCGGAACATCCAGATAGTAGATTGTACCGCCGCCCGCGTGAAACGCTTCCACATTCTGCGGCTGCATCAGCGTACCGCCGCCGGTCGCGATCACATACTCCCTGCTTTCGGAAAGCTCGCGCACCGTTTCCGCTTCCAGCGCGCGGAAATAAGCCTCGCCGTACTCGGCAAAGATTTCCTTAACCGTTTTTCCGGTCTTTTTTTCTATATACAGATCCATATCGACAAATTTCATGCCGAGCGCCGAGGCAAGCTGCCGCCCGACCGTCGTCTTGCCGCAGCCCATGAAGCCGCTCAGCACGATGTTGCCGTCCGTCTTTTCCGCTTTCATACCGTCACGCATTCCCTTTCTCTGCGCCGAACAGCCGCTCGGTCTCCGCCTCCGCATCGAGAATCAGCCGTTCAATGTCGGCATCCGCAAATGCCGCTCCGTACCAGATCTCATGTGCCGCCACGGCCTGACAGACGAGCATGCCCATTCCGCCCACGGTTTTCAGTCCGTTTTCCCCGGCCAGGCGCAGGAACTCCGTTTCGCCGGGGTTGTAAACCGCGTCAAACGCGGCGGCACAGCGCGCAAGCACACGGGCATCCACGGCGCTTCTGCCGGCGTTCGGATACATGCCGACGCTTGTCGTATTGAGCACAAGATCATACCGCGTGTCCTCCGCCTCAAGCTGCGCATAGCTCAGAACGCGGAACGCGCCGCGTTTTCCCTGACGCTCACACAGTGCCGAAAGCTCCGCGCAAAGCGCACGCGCCTTATCCGCGGATTCCGCCCGGCAGGCAAAGTCAATGGCCGGCGCATCAGCGGAAAGCACCGCTTCAAATGCGATGGCGTGCGCCGCGCCGCCGCGTCCCAAAATCAGCAGGCGGCCGGAAAAATCAAGGCCGAAACGCGCAAGCGCCTTCCTGCAGCCGATACCGTCCGTCGTGTAGCCGGTCAGCCGGCCGTTCTCCGCCTTCACCGTATTCACGGAGCCGAACAGCCGCGCCTTTTCATCAATCGCATCGAGGAACGGGATGATTGCGCTTTTGTGCGGAATGGTGATGTTGAAGCCGTCCAGCGCCCGGAGCGTTTCAAGCTGCTGCGCAATATCCGGCACGTCCAGCACATCATAGCGCGGTGAAATCCCGGCATGGGCAAACAGGCGGTTGTGAATAAACGGGGACATGGTGTGCCCGATCGGATGCCCGATCACGGCAAAATGACTGAGGCGCATTTGAGGGTCTTCCTTTCCGGCACGGAAAAAATTTGCAAATGCATATTGACAAATAATCCGCGCATCAATACAATGTAGGTAAAGTACACTCCGATTGTACCATGTCTGAGGCATTTTGTCCATACGGCAAGTCTGTACAGCCGGTGTTTGTACAAGTTCTCGAACTAGACTATGATACAGGAGGAAAATAACAATGGTTCTGGATAAGGTCATCGAAATTCTTGCGGATCAGCTCAGCGTCGATCCGTCCGTCATCAATGAGGACTCCAATCTGGTTGACGATCTGGACGCGGATTCCCTCGCGGTCATCGATCTGATCATGTGCATTGAAGACGAATTCAACGTCGAAGTTCCGGATGAGGAAGTTGAAAACCTCAAGACCGTCGGCGCGATTGTTCAGTTTATTGAAAATCATCAGTAAGCTTTACGCATAAAAGCATACACGGGAGCGGACAGCGCAGGCTGCCCGCTCTTTTTCTGCCGCGCTGAAAAACCGCGAAACCGCTTGCTTTTCGCAGTGGTATTCGCTATAATAAAGGGACGATATGCTCCGATAAAACAACCTGTGAAAGGAATGAATTTTCTTGGCGAATCAGAAAAAGATGGTGGATGACATCACCTCGATGGACGTCGACTTTTCCAAATGGTACACCGATATTGTCAAAAAGGCCGAGCTGATGGATTATTCCAGCGTTAAGGGCTGCATGATCATTCAGCCGTACGGCTATGCGATCTGGGAAAATATTCAGCATGAGCTGGACGCCCGCTTTAAGGCAACCGGCCACCAGAACGTATATATGCCGCTGTTTATCCCGGAATCCCTGCTTCAGAAGGAGAAGGATCATGTGAAGGGCTTTGCACCGGAGGTCGCGTGGGTCACCGAGGGCGGCAGTGAAAAGCTCTCCGAGCGCCTGTGCGTGCGCCCGACGAGCGAGATTCTTTTCTGCGAGCATTACCAGAAGATTATCAAGTCCTACCGCGATCTGCCGAAGCTCTACAATCAGTGGTGCTCCGTCGTTCGCTGGGAAAAGACAACGCGTCCGTTCCTGCGCTCCTCCGAGTTTCTGTGGCAGGAAGGCCACACGATGCACGAAACCGCCGAGGAAGCGATGGAGGAAACCATGCGCATGCTGCGCATCTATGAGGAGTTTTACAAGAACGTCCTCGCGATCCCGGCTGTAACCGGCCAGAAAACCGAGAAGGAGAAGTTTGCCGGCGCGGTCGCGACCTATACGATTGAGCCGATGATGCACAACGGCGTTGCGCTGCAGGGCGGCACAAGCCATTATTTCGGCGACGGCTGGGCCAAGAATTTCGACATCACCTTTACCGGCCGCGACAACACGCTGCAGCACCCGCACCAGACCTCCTGGGGCGTTTCCACCCGCATGATCGGCGCGATCATCATGGTTCACGGCGACGACAACGGCCTTGTCCTGCCGCCGAAGGTCGCCCCGATTCAGCTCGCGATTATTCCGATTGCGCAGCACAAGCCCGGCGTGCTCGACAAAGCGAACGCGCTTTATGAAGCCCTGAAAACCAAGTTCCGCGTAAAGCTTGACGATACCGACAATTCCCCCGGCTGGAAGTTCAGCCAGTACGAAATGCAGGGCGTTCCGCTGCGTCTGGAAATCGGCCCGAAGGACATCGAAAAGAACCAGTGCGTCCTCGTCCGCCGCGACACGCGCGAGAAGATTTTCGTCTCGCTCGATAACCTCGAGGGTGAGATTGAAAAGGCGCTGGAGGCCGTCCACAACGGCCTGTACGAGCGCGCGCTCCAAAACCTGCAGGAAAAGACCTACACGGCCACAACGCTCGACGAGTTCCTGGACACCGCCGCAAACAAGCCCGGCTTCATCAAGGCGATGTGGTGCGGCGACAGCGCCTGCGAGGACAAGCTCAAGGAGCTGACCGGCGGCGTAAAGTCCCGCTGCATTCCGTTCCACGAGGAGCACCTTGCCGATACCTGCGTCTGCTGCGGAAAGCCCGCCAAGCACATGGTCTATTGGGGCAAGCAGTACTGATTGTACCGCCCCTTCGGCAACGTAAATAAATCCTGAAAGAAGAAGTTGTACAAATTCGCTTTTTTCACAAAAAGGTATTTACATTTTCAAATGAATACGGTAAAATGAATTTGTAATATAAAATACTGCGGGTTATTATACTGACCCGTCAATGACTAGGAGGAGAATTCCAATGGCAAATGTAAGAGTTGGCTTTATCGGCTGCGGCGGTATCGCAAACGGCAAGCACTTCCCGGGCATGTCCACACAGGAAGGCGTTGACATGTGCGCATTCTGCGATCTCATTCTCGAGAGAGCGGAGAAGGCAGCAAAGGAATACGGCACACCGGACGCAAAGGTCTATACCGACTATAAGGAGCTTCTGGCTGATCCGACCATCGATGCTGTTCATGTTCTGACCCCGAACATCGCACACTGCGAAATCACGATTGCGGCTCTTGAGGCCGGCAAGCACGTTCTCTGCGAGAAGCCGATGGCTGCCACAGAGGCGGATGCGAAGAAGATGCTCGAAGCGAGAGACAGAACCGGTAAGATGCTGACCATCGGCTATCAGTACCGTCATTTCGCTGAGAACCAGGTCGCAAAGAAGGTCGTCGACGACGGCTGGCTGGGCGACGTTTACTATGCAGAGGCTACATATCTCCGCCGCCGCGGCGTTCCGACATGGGGCGTATTCACGGACAAGTCCAAGCAGGGCGGCGGTCCGCTGATCGATATCGGCACACATGCGCTTGATCTCACCCTGTTCCTCATGAACAACTACGACGTCGATTATGTTGTCGGTACTTCCTTCGAGAAGCTCGGCACACTGCTCGATCCGGAGCATCAGGGTCAGGTCAACCATCGCGGTGAGTTCGACAACTGGAACAACGAGACCTACGACGTTGAGGATTCCGCTGTCGGTCACATCAAGATGAAGAACGGCGCTGTCATCAACCTGCGCGCTGCCTGGGCAATCAACATGGCTGAAGATTACGGCGCAGACAACAATGCGTTCACCATGCTCGCCGGCACAAAGGGCGGCCTTGACACGAAGGAGCATCGTGTCCGCCTCAACCATGTTGTCGCGGCTCAGCCGACAATCTCTTGGGTTGGCAACAAGGTTCAGGGCTACATCCCGGGCTTCTCTCAGGGTCCGGCACCGAAGTCCAAGGAAGCTGAGATCTGGGTCAAGGCTCTGAAGGGCGAAGGCGATCTGTTCGTCACGGCTGATCAGGCTTATGTTGTCACGAAGATTCTGGATGCTATCTACTATTCTTCCAAGCACAACAAGCCGGTTTACTTCGACGAAGTTACAGGCAGACCGATCTACGACTGATTTTTGCAATTCGGGTGCGGCGGCGTCAAGCCGCCGCATTTCCTTTATCCGATTATGAAACGGATCACGAAAGGTGGTTTTTCCCATGGAAAATATCAATGTACAGGTTTACTCTCTGGTTTCCGAGCCGCTCAGCCCGATTGAGAAGCTGCAGACCATCGCAAAGCTCGGCTATGCCGGCGCGGAGTTCACGGCGGATTTCACCGAGGTTCCGCTCGAGGAAATGAAAAAGACGCTCGCGGAAACCGGTCTGAAGGTTCCGTCCGCACATATCGGCCTCGAGAAAATCGAGGAGGTTCTCCCATATTTCGCAGAGCTGGGCGCCAAGCTGGTCATCTGCCCGGCAACCGATTTCTGCAACAAGGCGGAAGCGCTTGAAGTTGCCGAAGAGCTGAATCGCCTCGGCCGGATTGCAAAGCAGTACGGCATCAAGATCGGCTATCACAACCACACCGACGAGTTCTATATGGACGAGGGCCGCTACCTCTATGACTGGCTGATCGACGCCTGCGACCCCGAGGTCACTTCGTTCCAGGTTGACTGCGGCTGGTGCAGCGCGGCAGGCGTGAACCCGGTCGACTTCATCAACAGCCACGCAGGCCGCATCGGCGCCATCCACATCAAGGAAAACGGCGGCGTTATCGGCTCCAAGCAGCCGCACTCCCGCCACGTGGAGCGTCCGCCCTTCAAGCTTGAGCTGGATGAGAACGGCAAGCCGATCTTCCCGCCTGAGTTCCTCAAGATGAAGGCAGAGCATGACAAGCTGAACGTCCCGCAGGGTCAGGGCATTGTCGATTGGAAGGCCGTCAAGGCTGCTGCCGACGCACAGTGCAGTGATGTCATCTATGTTGTCGAGCGTGAGGCGAGCTACAACGATCCGCAGGATCGCGTCGCATGCCTTGCGGAAGACATTGCATGGCTCAAGGCAAACCTGTAAAATTCGCATAACGAAAGGCGAGTGCGCGTGCACCCGCCTTTTTGTTTTGCTTTTTACGCATGTGCCAGCAAAGGGAACATCAGCTTTTTCTCCTCGATGATCTCCATATCGCCCCAGACATGCAGCGTTCTGTCGTCCTGATCCATTTCCCGGCACACAAAGCCCGCCGTGTCCTTCGGCGTAAAGCCCAGCAGCACCTCGCGGACCTCTCCGCTGAAGCCGGAGGCAATCCGGTTCAGATCCTGCGGCTTATCCGAAATCACCATGTCGAGCGTCAGCGTACCGCCGTCCGTCTCCGCAATCGCGTAGGCATCCAGCGCCGCGCTGTAAAAGACGTTTTCCCGCATATACTTTGAAACGTAGAACATATTCAGCTCGCTGTTGCCGGCCAGCTCAAACGCCGACTGCGCGCAGCCCGTTTTGATTTTGTCCTCGAGCTTGTCCCAATCCGCTTTGTTTTCCATCGGAACCGGCGCAAACAGCGCTTCGCCGGGCGTCTCCAGCGTCTTGACATATTCGTACTGCTTCGCCGTGCGGAACCCGAATTTCGGGTAAAACGAAAGCACGTCGTTGTTTGCAAAGAGGTAAATGCCGTCCGCTTTGCCGGCACAGTCGCGGAAGATTTCCGCCATGATCTGCCGGACAAAACCCCTGTTCCGGTACGCCTTATCCGTCATGACCGTCCCAAGCTGGATATACCGTTTTCTCTGCCCGCCGATTTCAAAATCCGTGGTGTTGACGGACACATTGGAGACAACCTTGCCGTCGATCACAACGGAATACGGGTTGTATTTGTCCGTCCAGTATCCGTTCCGGTACCAGTCCTCGAAGTCTATGCCGAATGTCCGGATCGCGAGCGCGTTAAAGCTCCCGCGCAGCGCCGCGTCGTCCCGGTAATTTTTCACAATCTTTTCCATCTTCTGCTCTCCTGATTCACTTGATTATGCTTTTGCCTGTGTCAAAAACGGAGGCACCCCAAACGGGATACCTCCGTTCTTTGCAAGGTCTGTATCGGTCAGTGCTGAATTTTCTGCTCCTCTTCCTCGTCGTCACCGCCGCCGAAGAAGAACGGGGGCGCGGCCTTCTTGTGCAGCGCGATCAGCTCGTGGTCGTAATTGTGGCGAACCTCGCAGGTCCTGTCGAAGATCATCGTCGCCTCGTCGTCCGGTGTGCAGGCGGGCCAATCGGGCAGATCATCGCTCGAGGGCTTGCCGGTACGGGCGAAATTCAGCCACGCGTCGCACATCTGCTTTTCAAGCCGATCCGTCACGCCCGGCTCGTTGTACGCCGCCACAAGGCTCGTATTGTGGAATACAAACGGGATCTCACTGCAGTGCCATGCGACATGCCCGCCCTCATACGGGAACGTATACGACATCAGATAGGCATATGTGCCGCTTTCGGGATGCTGCGCCTTTTTATGCAGAAAGTCGATGGACGGCGCGCGGAAAATCGAATCGATGAACAGCAGGTCGCTGATGTCCTTATCGGGGTACGCCTTTTTGAAAAGCGTCTTGAGTTCCTCGGTGTGCTCGCCGTACATCTTCTGCAGCTTTTCTTCGATCAGCTCCGCGTCCGCTTTTTCCTCCGGATCGAGTGCGGGCATGAACGAGAACTCGCCCAGAACCGTGCCGACCATGACCGGAATGGTTTTGGCATGCTCCGTGAAACCCACCACGCACGGGTCGCCGACATACCAGCCGTTCGCCTTGGGATTTCCGCCGACATATACGCCCGTCTTGGCAACCCCGGGCATCACCTTGTTATATGCCGCAGCAAGCTGCGCGTACGGAATGGTTTCCAGTGTCTTGACGTCGTCCGTCCCCAGCTCTTCCATCAGCGCCGTGACGATTGCCGTGCCGTCCGTTTCATCGGCCTGCACAAAGCCTTCAATGCAGCCGCTCTGCACAACGCCCTTGTGGAACAGACCGTCCGCCGCAGGCGTCTGCATCAGCGTCCAGACCTTCATGCCTCCGCCGGACTGGCCGAACAGCGTGACATTCTCCGGATCGCCGCCGAAGTTTTCGATGTTTTCATGAATCCACTCGAGCACCGCGACCATATCCGCGTTGCCCGCATTGGCGGAATTTTCGTATTCCTCGCCGAACGGCGAAAGATCAAGATAGCCGAGGATATTCAGGCGGTGGTTGAGCGACACCACCACGACGTCGCCGTAACGGCTCATATTTTCGCCTTCATAGGCGATGTGCTCGATGGACGAGCCTGCCGCAAAGCCGCCGCCGTGCAGCCAGACCAGCACCGGCTTCTTCGCCTTGGGGTCGAGCGACTGCGTCCAGATGTTCAGATACTGGCAGTTCTCATCGAGCGGCCAATACCGATGCGGAACCATCAGCTCGTTTGAAGGCTCATCCTGCTTCAGCATCGGGCAGACATAGCCGTATGCGAGCGCATCCTTGATGCCTTCCCAGGGCTTCACCGGCTCCGGCTGATGAAAACGCTTTGCGTCCGCGTATTTGACGCCGTGAAACGCGTATGTACCGTCCAGACGGAAGCCGCGCAGCTTACCGGCTTTTGTCTGCACAACCGGCTCTGTCTTGGTGCAGAAAAACTCTCTTGCCATATCATGCATCTCCTTCAAAATAAAAATCGTGCTATACTGCAAACGGTCTGCATACAGTATAGCACGATTTATTTATTGCGTCAAATCTTTCTTTATTTCTTTTGATTTACTGTGTAAAATCTATAAAATCACAGGAATAAATCCGTCAGCAGCGCGCTGCCGGTGCGCGTCCGGAAAATGTTGTCCCGCACCTTCTGCGCCGTCTCCCGGCCCATGCCGTTCTCAAAAAGATTGACAAGGAAATCCGCCTCGACAAGGATCTGATAATCCGTGCCGTCGATATCCGTGTAGGTGTGATGATGCGCGATCAGATAGCAGATGCGTTCACACTGCGCCGCCGTATATCCGCACGCCGGCAGCATACCGGCTGCAATAGCCGGCCCCTCCGCCTCCTGATGCCTGCCGTCACAGTTTCCGTATTTTTCCAGACAGACGCGAATGCCGATGTCATGCACAATCGCTGCGGCTTCTAAAATCGCCTGCGTTTCGCCGTCGATTTCCTCGCCCTCGGCGATGGTCTTTGCAAACGCGAAAACCTTGAGAAAATGATTGACGCGTTCCACGCAGCCGTCCTCATATTCGGTCATTTTCAGAATCAATTGGCTGAGCTTCGTCATGCTGTCGTTTCCTTTCCGCCAAAATACGCCCCGCGCAGCATCGACCACATCCACAGATCGTGGATGGAGCCGTCAAAATTCAATTCGGCATGGCGGAGGACACCTTCATGCTGAAAACCGCACTTTTCCGCCACGCGGCGGGACTGCGTGTTTTCCGCAAAATGCCCGATAGAAACCACATCCATGCAAAGCTCCTCGAACGCGAACCGCGTCATGCGCCGCACCGCCTCGGGCACATAGTCCCTGCCCCAGCTTTCCTCGCGCAGCGCATAGCCGAGCATTTTCGTGCGCGGATTATCGCGTGTCTTATCGTTGTGCAGGCTGATATAACCGATCACGCAGCCGGACGCTTTTTCCTCGATCGCCCATGCTTCGACGCCGGACATCCAATGTTGTATTGCCTTCTCGGAATCCTCGCGGCTTTCGTGCGGCTTCCAGCCCGCCGCCGGCCCGATCTTCGGGTTCTGCGCGTAGGCGAACAACGCATCCGCGTCGTCCATCGTCCACGGGCGCAGGCGCAGCCGCCCGGTCTCGAGCGTTTTCAGCGGGATGTCGATCCAGTAGCGGCAGAGAACCTCCCCGCCGTCCTGCCGCTTGTCCTCAAACACGCCGCCGCACGCTTGAATTGTGCGCGCGGACGCCGTGTTCCAGTCGTGGCAGGTAATCAGCACGCGGGAGATGCCGAGCGCCTTCGCAACCGGCAGCGCAAGGCGAAGCTGCTCTTTCGCATAGCCCTTGCCGCGCTCGCTCGGCACGATGCCGTAGCCGATGTGCCCGCCGAAGTTCAGGAGCACCTCATTCAGGCTGTGCCGGATGTCAATCGCGCCGTAGAGCTTCGTCTCCGCGTCGTCCGTCAGGAACAGCAGCGTCGAGGGCACAAGGTGCGGCGGCACGATCGTGCGCATCTTCACGACATCCGCCAGCCAGTGCGCCCAGTCCCGCCCTTTCGGGTCGGATGCGGCAGGGATGATCTTCTCCTCGCCCCAGTCTGCGACATACGCGCTATACAGCAATTCCGTCGCCCACTCGGGCAGAATCAGCTTCACTTGAGCATCACCGCCTCGATGTCCTCGATCGTGCGCGGGACGGACGCGGAAAGGTTTTCGCAGCCGGTCGGCGTGACGAGACAGTTGTCCTCCACGCGGAAGCCGATACCCCAATCCTCGACGTAGATGCCGATGTCGACGCAGAACACCATGTTCGGGCGGATCGGCTTGCCGAGTACATCCACAACGTCGTGCACGTCATAGCCGACATTGTGCGCGCCGCCGTGCCACATGTATTTGCCGATCTCGTCGTAGCTTGAAAGCAGGCCGAGCTTCTTCAGCTCCCCAAAGCAGAATTCGTGCGAAATGCGATCCACATCGTCCATCAGCATGCCGGGCTTGATGACGGAGAACATGTAGTCCGAGGTTTTGAGCGCGCATTCGTACAGCGCACGCTGCTCCTTCGAGAATCTGCCGCTGCACGGCCAGCCGCGCGAGACGTCGTTGCATTCGCCGTCCCACTGCGCGCCGACGTCGTTCAGAATCATGTCGCCGTCCTTGGCCTGTCCCATGTAGCTGTCGTAGTGGATGCAGAAATTGTTCTCGCCTGCCGAGATAATGGAATGAAAGGCCGGTTCGAGCACGCCGGCACGGGTCAGCGCATAGTCAAACTCCGCCTTGTACTCGTATTCGTACATGCCCGGGTGCGAGGCACGCATCATGCGCAGGATGCCCTCGCGGGTAATCGTCATTGCGCGGCGCATCGCGTCGATTTCACACGGCGCCTTCAGCGTGCGCAGACGCTTGAGCGCAGGCAGGATATTCTCCACCTGTACGAACGGATAGCCCGCCTGCACGCGGTGCGCGAGCCGATGCGCCTCATCCGGCGCTTCATCGGGCGTGTGACGGTAGAGGTCGAGATACAGCCGCGTCACGCTGCCGCTGTTCAGCACTTTGTGCAGGTCATCCCCGAAGCGCTCGACAAACCGGATATCCGAAATGCCGGACTGCGCCAGCACCTCGTCCGCTTTCGGGCGGCGGCCCGTCCAGCGCTCCTTTAAGAGATCGGGCGGGAGAATATAAATCGTTTCCTGAACCGCGCCGCCGGTCTTGACCGCCATCAGCGCCAGCCCCGCAAACCGGATGCCGGTCAGGTACAGAAAATTCCGGTTCGTGAAAAACGTGTAATACGCGTCCGCCGACTGGCGCGGCGCATGGCCGGAAAAGAACACCGCCGCGCTGCCGTCCGCCATCTCCGCGTACAGCCGCTGCCGGTTTGCAATATGGAATTCTGCTTTCATTTTTTATCACCTTTTCTTACCGCAATCAAGCGTTTTCCGTTTAGATAATTCATTTTGTTTCGGACTTTTCCACAAAGTCAATGAGCTGTTTTAAATTGCGGATGCTCCATCTATTTTTATTATTGCCGGTGCGATCGATTAGAAAAGAGGTGAAGCCCTGTTCTCTTGCTCCGTCTGCCTCAGGCTTATAGTCATCCACATATAGGCTTTCTTCTGCCGAAACGCCCTGCGCACGAA